>NZ_JAUBOJ010000008.1:25890-48740 GCF_036700185.1 Microcoleus sp. BM001215392
TTCCTTGCTGCATTCCTTGCTGCATTCCTTGCTGCATTCCTTGCTGCATTCCTTGTGCAAGTGCTTCTTCAATTCCCTTTCGCAAGATTCCCTGCTGATCCAGAATATACCTTTCACGTGCTTCTAAATCTGCCAACTCTTCTGGATTCAAGTTAGTTTCATTAGCAATCGCAAAAGCTTGCTGTATTTCCGAGACTGTTTCCATGGTTTGCGGTACCACTTCCAAACTGGGAGCATTTTTCATGAAATAGACCCACTTCTCAGTCAAAGTTTCTAACTCATCCAATTGTTTGTTGAATTTCGGCAATTCGATAAATATCAGTTCGATCTCTGGATCGACATAATCAAATAAACGCTTTTTCTCCTTAAACACAAAGTGAGAAATTACTTCTCGGTCATGGTCAAACATTTCAAAATCTGTAATTGTCAAAGCAATTACAGGTTTTAACTTAAAGTAACCTTCACCGCGAATCAGTTGAGTTGAGTAAGTTTTCGCAGTATTGTAAACCACCCGTTTCGCAAAAGATTCTACATTTAAAACTTGCATCTCGATAATTACAGTTGCACCTCCTGCAAGTCTGGCTTTGACATCCAGGTAAGAGTCTTTGAGATACTGTACTCTCGATGCTAAATACGGGTCGATAATTTCTAGGTCGGTGATGGTGGGATTGCCATCATAAATCATAGCATTGAGAAAGCTGATCAAGATTGGTTTGCTTTCGTTGCCACCGAATATTTTTTTGAAGGCAAAATCAGTTTTCGGATTAATGAATCTCATTGTTGGTTTTCTCTCTTTCTTAAGATTTGAATGAATCCATCTCTCGATTAATGACAATTAAAACATTTTAAAATTTGCGATCGGTTTGGCTATAGCTATATTTTACGATATTGCGATCGCCAAACCGATCGCAATCCATAATTTTACCAGATAAGATGGGACGATCGCCCTTTGGCTCAGATCGGTAAGCAGAACGATCGACCCCAACTCAAACGACAGCCTAACGAATTACAGCCACCTCCTCAACTCCCACCTCCGAATGCTCCACCCGGAACACATTTGCGCTTAAATTAGCTACAATTTGTTTCCCTTGCTGCGTTAGTTCCAAATAGCCGATCGCATCCTTGACATACCGATAAACCACATTCCAGTAAAACTTAGGATACGCCTCCCGCAAATCCGCCGGAGTGCGATACCCAAAAACCTGATTTTGACCAGTCTCCTCAAACTCGTAAAACAGCCCAGTCACCTTTTGCAAATATCGCGGATCGCTCAACTGACCGATTAAATCCGCCGCCCGCACCAAACCCGGATAATTCACAGTATCTTGATGATCTTCGCCCGCAGGAACCGGGAAACGAGTTAACTCAATATTCTGCTTAACCAGGTTGGCATCAATCAGTCTGTGACCCCCAAAACGCTCCCCAACAAACATTTTTCCGCGATCGACATGATAAGGCGTCAAACCCGCATCCGTTGCACCCCGAGGTAGCTTTATTTTTGTGTTGCATATTCCCGTCGCATACAGTCCCAAATCTGTTCGATCTTGCCCGCAAACGCCCTTAACATATCCGATATCGTGGCACAGCAAAGCAATGTGAAAGTGCAGCCAATGTTCGCAGGAAACACCGCCCTCACGGATATGCTTCCCGCGCAATATTTGTTGTCCCACCAAGGTCACTAAAATAGTGTGTTCCACATTGTGGTAAAGAGCATCGCTATTAGCAATATTTTCTAAAGCCATAGTCGCTACCCAAGCAATAATCTCGCCATAGTCAGATTTGAACCCGCCGTAGGTGTGGCGGTAGCCTTCAATCAGCCGATCGACAAAATCGTTAATTAGCAGTTCAGTTGCGTTAAACATATTCACTTTCCTGAGCCAAAGTAGCTTGTTAAATTATTTTTATATTTAGTCTTTTTGCGGCAACAGTTTGATGTTATAGTTGATTTAACTGCCACAATAGATGCTTCCTCCTATATCAAGGCATCAACTAATATTATCAACTATTATCAACGATCGCGACCCAACTTAGCCAGCGAACAACTAGCCCAGCGATGCACCAGCTAAAAAAATCAGATCGACGGGCGATCGAGGTATTACACCCCTCGATTTACATTGAGCGATCGAACAACTAGCCCAGCGATGCACCAGCTAAAAAAATCAGATCGACGGGCGATCGAGGTATTACACCCCTGTACTAGCAGTAGGGCGTTACATTTTCCCCACATTCTTACGTCAGCCAAAAACCAGAGCAATCTAAAACGCAACCCGACTAATTCGTCATACACAGGATTTAGCTTCCACATCGGCGGTACGTGGAAAAGATGGTGTCCCCATAGCTGGATATCTCTCTCAAAAGGACACCGTGCGGGTATAAATTAGCACAACAACCGTGCTGCTTGCCGATCGCCCACTGCAATGCTATCTAGCCACCGCCGGACTGGTTGCACTAGGAGCTCGGCAACACTTAAGTGTTGGCACCGATTTTTAGGAAAAATACTTGTAGTGGAATTCCTAATTTACCTCAGCAGTCATCACTAACAAAAAGTTATGAATCACCCTTGCTATATCATCCACCTAACCTCCGCTGACCACAGTGAGGTGAATAAGTCTTTCGCGTGACACTCGCGGCGCCAAAATGTGATATATTAACATCGCAGTTGTGATGAAAACTTTGCCAAAGTGTGAGATAGATCACGTCCTGTACCCGGTACATCATGTATCTTAACACTGATTCAAAAAATAAATATAACTGCCAAATTTCGGCCTCTACTTTACCATCTTACTTCTCTGCGATATATGATCCGGTCAATTTAGTAAAATAAGGTTTCAGGCAATGATTAAACAAAAATATAAATATGCCGACCTTTCTCAACGTCCAAATACAGATAACGTCCTGGAAAAACTGCCTGTAGAAGTTAAGGCTTGGGCCGAAAGCTTGCCTTGGAACCAGAGGCGCTACGTCTTGTCCCTATCCTACATATTGTGCGCATCTACTCCCGAACTGCAAGCCGAATTTTTAGATGACTACACAGCCGATGGCTTAGTCTCAAAAATGTTTGAAGATGTAGATACTCTACACCGAGTCAAAGAGTATTTAATGAGATTTAGAGTCAAAAAAGAATTACACGAATCAGATTTAAGAAGCTACATCAAACAATTTTACATCCACTCAGCTCAACAAGCCAGTCGCGAAACAGACCAATATTTAGAATCAGCACTCCGCTTCGTATTGAGCACAGAAGAACGCAATAATGTATTTAACTACATTTTGGGTTTTGAATTTATTAAAATTGTGTTTCAAATGAGCTGGTTGCAACACGAAAGATTAGCCAGACTGCAAAAAAATCAGTCGCAGTTTATTGAAAGCTATATCAAGCCGATTCAACACGCACACAAAATTAATAGCATAATTGTACCTAAAGATGAGAGGATATTTTTTGCCAGACGGGCTTACTACGTTCAAGGCCCTAACATTTCTTATAAAAAACTCATTGAGTTAGTCATGGCAACTTTTACTACAAAAATGGTGACTCACTGCGGATTTTCCATCAGCCGCCACTCTCAAGCTCTGCGCTTTGACTGCGATTACATTTACGATCCCGAACCAGAAGAAGAAAGATTTCCTACTGACTTGCAATTTATTAATTGACTCTACGCAGTAAAGTGTACGCTCCGCGTAAACCCTAGGTTGCTTTTTCTCTTTACTTTTAGTTTCGCGTTGCGCCCAGGATAGTTTTTGGAGCATCGGACTTCTAGTTTGCAGTTTAAAACCGGGTTGTTCAGCCTGACTTTCTCTAAAATAGGACGGCTGTATCAATTAGCCTTACGCTTGGGTTTGCTCAATTTACAACCAGCTAAATATCACTCCCGCTAACGGAATAGCCAGAAATATCCCTAAAAGTCGTGCCGCTCTCGCGCCTACTAACAGTGCAAAAAATACGACTACCAGATTGAGGTTAAGCGGATTTTGCTTGAGTCTCGGATCAATAAAGTTGTCTTGAAATAGTTGACCTGGGACAGTTGATAGTTGACAGTTGACAGAAAGAAGAGGGAAGAGGAAAGAGTTGACAGTTGACAGTTGACAGAAAGAACAGGGAAGAGGAAAGAGTTGACAGTTGACAGTTGACAGAAAGAACAGGGAAGAAGGAAGAGCGAAGAGGGAAGAAGGCAGTGCTTTCTCACTTCTGTCTGTGGTAAGGGTGGGTTCTGTTTGCGATAAGTACGATCGCGCCCCGAATGCCAGATCAAACACAAAGGCGATCGCACAAACAGCCTGCGGTACCGGAAAACCGCCTCGTCTACTCTTTGCTGTGCCAGCATTTGCCCCTAACAGGGCCGCAACTAACACACAAACACTCAAACTTGTTGACGCCTAAACACCGGGTTTCAGTCCCAGCCTCCAAAAATTTCAACTCTGCCTTGTGGCAGATAGTACGAACCGCTCAATTTTTGGGATACTAGAAACTAGCACTCAACTTAGCTGAGGAACAAATGTGCTGCTATCAAAAGGCTTTGAAGTAGAAATGTATACCGGCACGCCCGAAGGTGAGGTTGTCGGTCTCTCCGATCGCATAGTCGCCGATCTAGAGGGATTTGTGCGGGAGCCTGATAGTCGCAATGTGGAGTACACGACCGCCCCGCTGTGTTCCTACGATCGCCTGCTGTGCGCCTTAGTCAAGCCGCGAGTCCGGCTGCGCGAGTATCTCAAACAATTGGGCGACTATACCTTGCTGCCAGGAAGTACCCTGTCTCTCGGCGGCAGCGATCGATTTTACCGCTCCGATCCCAACAACCCCTATCACACCTACATCGAGCAAACCTACGGCACCAAAGTCGTCACCGCCAGCATTCACATCAACATCGGCATCTCCCAACCAGAAATGCTGATGCGTGCCATCCGCATCGCCCGCGTCGAAGCACCGCTTTACCTTGCCTTGAGCGCCTCTTCTCCTTTCCTCGACGGGAAAGTCACGGGCTATCATTCCACGCGCTGGGGTTTGTTTCCCAAAACTCCCGCCGTCGTCCCCCTGTTTGAAAGTCACAAGCATTACATCCAGTGGACCCAAGAACAGCTAGAACTCGGTACCATGCAAAATGTCCGCCATTTGTGGTCTGCTGTACGACCAAATGGCGATCGTCGCCCCTACTGTCTCAACCGCCTCGAATTGAGAATTTGCGATCTTGAAGTCAATCCTCTGGCTTTGTTGGCCATCACTGCCTTGCTAGAAGCTCGTATTTGGCAGATGATGGAAGACCCCAGCTTAGACCCCTTAGCACTCAGCACCTTACCGGCCGCTACCCGCAACCAAGACTTAGTTGCCCTCACAGACGCTAACGAAATTGCTGCTTCCCGGCAAAGTTTGGATGCCGAACTGGTTCACTGGCAAGATGGCAGAACTATTCGGGCGCGAGATTGGATTGAGGAAATTTACCAGGAAGTCTGGCCGATCGCCAAAAAACGCGGCTTTAGTTGCTTTCTCTCGCCGCTCAAAAAGATTCTCCGGGAAGGCAACACCGCCCAGCAGTGGTTGAAACTTCACGATAGTGGTTTGGATACCCGCAGTATTATTCTCCAAGGGATTGATGGCATGGCTCACCAAGAATTCGAGCTCGAAGACAACTTGTGCGCCCAGTTAGTCGCCTAAACCACTCGCAGTTATCATCGCGGGGGCTTTCAGTAGCCCCCAGACTATGGGTGCTGGGTCAACAAAACAAAGAGCCCGAACCTCCGGCCCAAAAGTTGAAAAGCGGCGCCAAAAAACAAATCAGAATATTTAATCAATGGAACTCGACAAACGCTATAAATAAAAGCTATAAGTTGTATCTACCTTGAGGTAGATTTGTACATTGCCCAATGGGTGTATTGTCACGTTCTTATTTTAGCTTCATGCCCCAACTTGTCTTGATTCACCCGCAAATCCCCCCGAATACTGGCAATATTGCCCGTACTTGCGCTGCCACCGGCACGGAACTCCATTTAGTCGGCCCGCTGGGCTTTGAAATTAGCGATCGCTATCTGAAGCGGGCTGGCTTAGATTACTGGCCCTATGTCAATCTCCACTGTCACGAAGACTTAGCTGCTTTTGAGATATTTCAGCAGCAGCAAGGAGGACGAACGATCGGATTCAGCACTGGTGGGCGATGCAGTTATACCCAATTCCAATTTCAGCCCAGCGACTGGCTGATGTTTGGCTCGGAAACTGTCGGCATTCCTAAATTGGTCTTAGATGCCTGCGACGCTACAGTTTTTATTCCCATGAGCCAGCCTGGAGTCAGGAGTTTGAACCTCTCCGTCAGCGCCGCTGTAGGTTTATTTGAGGCTAAACGACAGTTGGGCGAGCTGGGATAACTGATTATCAACACATATACATATAGATATTTAATAACTGTCAGGGGCTGCTACATCTTGGTTTAAATATAAGAAATTTGTATCAAAGCTGTAGGAATTTAGATAGCAGAGATTAATATATTTTATGCCTCCAAAAACTGATTGTTATCAGCAATACAAAATTGCTGGCAAGATCATTCAGTTACAAAAACAGAGGATTTCAGCGATTTAGGGCGTCAGGGATCGCCGGATTGTGCTTGAAGCCTATCGATATCTAGTAAATATACGGTTGTAGGCTGTCCGGAAATTAGCATAGAGTTTGATAATAGGTGAGAGTCTTAGCTTGGCAGGAACGCATATTTTTATGTATTCGTTCCACCTATTGCTGTGTAAGGCTTTTGGGTGTAATTGCAGCGGGTTTGACCGAGAATTTTAAAATTTTTTACGGTTCGAGCTTGTCTAAATTAAAAAAGCAAGGTAATCTTGCCTAAGCACGATCGCTTTCAACAATCAGAATATTTTTGGTTGTTGATTTAAATTCAGCGTCATGCAATCCCTTGAGTGTTTCCAAGGACAGTTAGCGCTTCTCAGTAGGAGGTCGTTTTTTTGAAACGAACATATCCCCAAAAAATTAAGCCTGTTCAGGCTAGTGAAATCGACAGAGACGGTTCTGCGGAACCGTCCAAGCAGACAACGCTCAGCACTGGCTCCTTTCGCTCTCTCGCCACGATCGGCCTGGCAATATCGGTAGGTGCTTCTGGCATCCTTCTGCCGAGAAACGGAGACAGCGCTCGGGCGTCTGAACTCACGCCGACGGGAGAATCGACAGCTAAAGTACAGCCAGTATCGACCAATGACCCCGCTACTACCGCACAAGTTGACGGTTCTCCAGCCGAACAGGCAGGGGTTAAGGTTCAGCAGGGACAAACCCTTTGGGATCTGTCTCGGGACTATGAAATTCCACCGAAGGCACTAGCAACTGCCAACGGCATCAATCCCGATACTGTATTCCAAGTTGGCCAAGAACTCAGAAGTCCGCAGGCTCTAGAAGCTGCGCCCCAAGAGAACCCTGGCAATACTGCTACAGTCAATCCCGAACAAAAATTAAATCTGACCGGCTCCGAGTCGTTGGATAGTACAGCCCCGTACGGGCAGCCAACGGCAGCGCCAGAGATGGCGACGACGGTACCGGCACCAAGCTCGATCGACAGCCCGAACGCAGACGGGGCGATCGATAGTTTGAAAAAACAGGAAAACCGCACCACAGCATCAGGTCGGCCCCTGTTGGACTCTGAGGTGGGAGCAAATTCATCTACATCTGCTGTACCGACGCTGGCATCCCCTGGATCTGCCACCTCGTCAGCAATTCCTGACCTCACGGCCACACCTGTAATTCCCAATGCTACGGTGGGTCAAGCAGCATCGCCCGATCGAGCATTGCCATCCATTGAACAATCTCTGGCAACACCTAGTTTGCCCTCGGCTGTGGTAGTCTCCCCAGCAGGCAGTAGCGCAGAGCCAGCCCAGGCGCTCTACAACGTGCGTCCAGGAGATACCTTAGATGCGATCGCCTCTAATTACGGGGTATCGCCCAAAGAGCTGATCGCCGCCAACAAGCTGGGCAATCCCAACTTGCTGAATGTCAATCAACGGCTGAAAATTCCCAACGTTGGGTCAAATAATCAAGGGGTGCAGGTGGCTGCCTCTGATTCTGCCTTTAACTCTACATCTGTATGGTCGGCGACTTCGGTTCCCGCATCTTTGAACCCCAGTTCGTCTACCCCAGAAATAACCAGTGCTGGTGTTGCAGCACCCGCCCCAAAAGTGGCGGTGGTCTCTCCCTTGGCGAACCTCGAAGGTCTGAACAATATTTCAGCGCCGATGGTTCCCAAAATTAACAGCATTCCGCTAACTCAAGTTTCTCAAACCATTAGCGACACCAGAAAGCTGGAACTTCAAGGCGAACCAACATTTACAGGTGCCGTTGACACCAGCGCCCTGCCCCAGCCAGCAAGTGCAACTGCTACCAGCCTCGCTGCTGCATACCCGCAGCCGGTCAGCTTGCAAAATGTTAGCACCCAGGGTTTAAATGCTGCTCCCACAAGCGCTGTACTTGAGTCCGATCCAGAGGAACTCCGCACTGCTAGCGCTCTGGACCCTTATTCCGAACGTTTGAGGGCAGAAGTTGTCAGGCTGCGAGAGGAATATCGTGCTGAGCGCAATTCGATCGGGGCAAATGCAGTCTCCCTGGCTCCAACTGACGCTCAAGAGACGCAAGTCGCATCAGGCAACCCGTCTCAGGAACTCCCAAGCGTCAATCCCGACCTCTATACCCCCGAGTACGCTGGGGCGGTGCAGAATGAAATCAGCAGACCCCCGTCGGCTGGTTGGTCGCAGCAAGTCCAGAAGCAGCAGCAAGAGCGTTTTGATCCCGCTCGTGCAGCCGAACTACAACCGATCAACCTCACGCCGACCTCTTCTCAGGAACGGCCCGTGCTGGCCACTGCTCCTTTGGGTTCCGAGGGTTACGACCCCCTGAGCAACCCGTCTTTGGGACGCATGGTTTCTCCAGAACTGCCTCCGCTTTCGGGCGCTGATACTTATCTGCCTAACGGCAGCAAACAGCAGTCGGCTAACGGGTTTGGTTGGCCGGCTAAGGGTGTTCTCACTTCCGGCTACGGCTGGCGCTGGGGACGGATGCACAAGGGAATTGATATTGCAGGGCCGATCGGCACGCCAATTATGGCAGCATCTGACGGGGTGGTTACCTATGCAGAGTGGAACGACGGGGGCTACGGCTATCTGGTGGAAATTACCCATCCAGACGGCTCAGAGACTATTTACGCCCACAACAGCCGAATTTTGGTACAAAAGGGCCAGAAGGTCGCTAGAGGCGAACAGATTTCAGAAATGGGCAGCACCGGCTTCAGTACCGGGCCGCACTTGCACTTTGAAGTCCATCCCGCCGGACAGGGTGCTGTCAATCCAATGGCTTTTCTGCCTGACGATACCTCCAGTGCTTCTCGATAACGACTGCTCGGAAGTTATGGGTTTTGAATCATTATTAAAACTCATAACTTCGTTGCCAAGACATAATAAATTTAGTTGTTCTAAATCGAGACAAAGAACCCCCTACCGTGCTACGATAGTAAATCGTGAAGTAGGTTTGGCTCAGTGGCGCAGTGGTTAGCGCAGGGGACTCATAAGCCCAAGGTCGCAGGTTCAAATCCCGCCTGAGCCATTATTTCATCCGAAAAAACACGCTCTCAAAGTTGAGAGCGTGTTTTTTGAATTATTCGAGAAGATACTTGTAGTCGTTATGAGTATGATATAGTTGTAACAGTTCGTAAAACAGGAAACAAAATCTATGACGAGTGAATGCCTCCGGGTGGGTCAAGCTGCACCAGATTTCGCAGCAACAGCCGTAGTGGATCAGGAATTCAAGACAGTTAAACTGTCAGACTATAAAGGCAAAAAGTATGTAGTCCTGTTCTTCTATCCCTTGGACTTCACCTTTGTGTGCCCGACAGAGATTACAGCATTTAGCGATCGCCATGAGGACTTCAAAAACATCGAGACCGAAATCCTCGGCGTCTCCGTTGACAGCGAATTCTCTCACCTGGCTTGGATACAAACAGACCGCAAATCCGGCGGCGTCGGCGACCTCAACTATCCATTAGTTGCTGACCTCAAAAAAACCATCAGTTCCGACTACAACGTCCTCGACCCAGAAGCAGGTATTGCCCTCAGAGGTCTGTTCATCATCGACAAAGAAGGCATCATCCAACACTCTACTATCAACAACCTTGCCTTCGGCCGCAACGTAGACGAAACTCTCCGCACTCTGCAAGCTATCCAACACGTTCAGTCTCACCCCGATGAAGTTTGTCCCGCTGGCTGGCAGCCCGGTGACAAAACCATGACACCCGATCCAGTTAAGTCCAAAGTATTCTTTGCTGCTGTCTAACTCGATCGTTTTGAGTTGTAGGGGCGGCGCCTGTGAGTGTCCGCCCCTCGAAACTTTCGGTGCAATGTCCAATGCCCAATGCCCAATTCCCCATTCCCTAATTAGGAAATATGCTGAGTTCTACTGATTTTAGCGGCTTGTTAAATCAGCGGTTTTTCCAAAATTTATTGCCTGTTCCTTCGACTAATGTTCTGAAGCTGGGACAGAGGACACCAGATTTTGAATTGCCGGATATTAATAATGGCAAATTGGTGCGGCTGTCGAACTATCGGGGCGATAAGCCGGTAGTTCTGGCTTTCACCCGAATTTTTACTGAAAAGCAATATTGCCCTTTCTGTTTTCCTCACATTAAAGCCTTGAATGAAAAGTGGGAACAGTTTGCCGATCGCAATATAGAATTATTGATGGTAACCAGCACCGACGATCGCCAAAGCCAAATTGTAGCTAGAGATTTAGGCTTGAAAATGCCTCTGCTGTCCGATCCAAGTGTAAAAGTGTTTCGGGCCTATGAAACCGGTCAAGCTTTGGGTGCTCCGTTGCCGGCTCAGTTTGTTTTGGATGCAGACGGAAAACTCCTATTTAAACATTTGTTCTCCTTTATAGACCACAATGCTAGTGTGGAAACTTTGCTGAAATCTATCGATAATTAAGAACACGGCAATTCCGGCTCCCATCCTGTTTCCTAATTGGGAGTTTTTAGTCGCAGATACACGCAGATGCACGCGCTTAATTTTGGGTTTTGCGATAAATACTTATTGTGCCAATTTTTAGGGCGGAATACGGAGATGTTCGATCGACAAAAATCTAGGCTATAGCTGGAATGTAGCTAGTAGCAGTTTAAGCCGATGTCGTCTCCTAAAGGTCGATCGACCAAAATTGAATTGAGCATCTTAGCCTCGCATCCTGAGTTGTTGACAGGTTTGGATGCGTGGCTGCGCTTGGGTTTGATTTCACCTGCTCAGGTTGAGCAATTGTGCAGCCAGCATTTAGTCTGCCCGCTTCCCGATCCCGCTGTAGCCATTTCTGAAATTGACGATCGCCCAAACTCTCCGATTCCCGAACCCAAAATACCTGCTCTAGCAACACAAAAAGCATTACCCAGCACCACAAAAAACCTTACTGAGCGCGCACAAACCCCTCAAACCCCAACTTTTGCCTCTCAAATTTTGCAGTCGCTCATCGCCGAAATTAGCGTCGTGTGGCTGTTGTTTTTAGGAGTGTTCATGGTAGTTGTCTCCTCAGGAGTCTTGGCTGCTAGTCAGTGGGAAAAATTTCCGGCTGCGGGACAATACGGAGTTTTGTTAGCTTATACTTTAACTTTTTGGGCGATCGCCAGTTGGGCAAAAAAACAGTCTAATTTACACTTGACTGCTCAAACTTTGCAAGAAGTTACCCTGTTGCTAGTGCCGATAAATTTTTGGGCGATGGACACCTTTGGATTGTGGCGATATCCTTGGGATTGGGCAGTCGCCATCGTCGCTGCATTTATTTTGACTTGGATAACCCGCGGAATTATTAAAGATCAGTATCAAAGTTTGTGGGGGAAAAATGTAACTAGCTCGATCGCCCTAAATCACTTGGGATTGAGTTATTTGCACTCTTGTTGGGGATTTGCAGGCTTTGCCCTAGCTGCGGTTTATTTTGGTACGGTGGGAACTGCTGTTGCTACAGTTTATCAAGTTCAACAACAACGGTTGCAATCTATCACACGCGGGGGAAACACTGAAACCTTCGCCGCTGCTTTCAGTTCCAGCCGAGATTTTCTGACTTACAAAAAAGCGGCTTTAGTAGCTTATTCTTTGGGGATTTTACTGGGTCGGGCAATATTTGTCAAGGATATCAATATTCCTGAAATGGGTTTAGCCTTGGGAATTTGTGGCGTACTGTTAGCGTGGCTCGATTGGCCGCAATCCCTCGCATCTGCAACTACTACAAGCAATATATCCAACCAGCAAAATCCCGGCAACTTTTTTAACTGGCAATTAGCCGGAGGGGCTTTGTTGGGTTTGGGGTGGCTGGTTTGTTTTCGCGAAATTCCCCTACAGGCGATCGCAATTAGCGCCTTGGCTGTGTGGTTTTTCTATAATCGCTTAGTGCGGTTTTGGCAAAAGTTGGATTTGCTAATGCTTTTCGCCGTGGGACTTCAAAGCATTTGGCTGGTTTGGCGAGTTGTTCCTTTAGGGATTCAAACACAATTTGTTGCATTTTTAAGTCGGCTGACAAATTCTCAGCAAACTCCTTGGGCTTTTTGGGGTGTTTTGCTGTTGCCTTATTTAATTTTAACGGTAGGTGCGGCGCAGTGGCTCTACCGATCGCGAAAGTTTTCACTTGCCCGTTTTGGCGAAAATCTTGCTCTCGCTTTGGGCACTGTTTTAACTATTATTAGTGCAGTCAATCCGTTTTGGCGATCGCTCAATTTATTAATTTCTACTGTAACTTTAGGTTGGATCGCTTGGAAATACCTAATTCCCCAGAATTCCCCACTCGTGGGGATGCCCGTTTCTCCTGTTGATACTAAAGGAAATCCGGCATTGTGGGTTTCGCTGACTCACATTACTGGTGTGTGCAGCTTCACTTCGGGAATTGACTTGTTTTTCCCAAACCAGACAGCCAATGTTTGGGCAGGAATTTTATTGATATTGATGCTGGCTGAATGGGGATTTTTTGTCTGGATGAAATCGGCAAATACCAGAGCAAGTTCTGCATTCTTTCGCTGGCATCCTGCGTTATTCCAAAGTTCCTGGTATCTGGGATTGGTTTTGGCAGGATTGAGCTTGATCTTGCTGTACAGCAATCTGCACTCTCAGTGGGGTTTGATGTGGCTGGCGGCTCCTTTGGCTTTGACTGCTATTGCTAAATATAGTGAAACTTCGCACAAACAACTTGCAAGTACCTTGAGTTCGATCGCGCTAATAATCGCACAATTTCTGATTTTTGACTTTCCGGTATACAGGTTAATCGGTTTGGGTTTGGCGGCGCTGTTGATGTTCGTCAATACTTACTATTTAATTGAACTACCAGCGGCTGCAATTGGTGTCGGGTTTGGCTTAAGTTTCGTAGCTGCGGTAATTTATCAATTAGGTTTTGTATCTGGCTGGGCTTGGGGAATTGCTGGGGCGATCGCACTTTTGTGTCTCTGGTTGCTTCGCAGCACGATAGTTCGTTATTCTAGCAGATTGCCTGAACCTTCGAGCTTAGCTCAAATTTACGATCGAGCTTTGGATGGTTGGGCTATCTTACTCGCAGCCTTGCTGTTAACAACAATTACTGTTTATTCCTATGACATCTACACACGCAGTACCCTGAGTTTTTCGCCCTCTGTTCAAGTATTGGCTGCTACTTTGGTAATCATCGCTGCAATTGGTTTCCGAAGTTTGGGCGAACTTTCCCCTCTGGCAATTTATGCCTTGGCTTGGAGTTTGGAGTTGTTGACAGCAGTCGGTTTGAGCTTTATTGGACGCAATACGATTAATTTGGCAGTGGCGAATATTGCGATCGGCTTATTTACGCAGTTGTTGGGCGATTGGTGGCGGCGGCGCAATCCCGATTATCGCCTAATTTTACCCAGCATTCACGTGATACCTTTGGTTTACGGGCTGTTGGGCTTGATTTTGCGATCGCACAGCTTTACCAACAGCACGGGTTTAATCTCGTTAGGTGCGTCTTTAATTGCGATCGGCATTGGTAGGCGGCAGCAAGAATTTAAACCTTTAGTTTATTTGGGATTAATTGGCGTATCAGCTTCTGCTTACGAATCCCTACTATATCAACTTTCCCAAACACGAGGAGGAGCTTTTGGCGACGGCTTAATTGTGCTCGCAACTCTCGGCACAACTTTAACATACATCTATCGCATTTTATCTCCTTGGCTGAGCAGCTATTTACATTTAACCAATGCGGAATTAAAAATATTCGCTCACCTGCACTGGGTTTTGAGCAGTATACTGCTAATTTCAGCTTCTACCCACGATCTTAAATCCGGGCTAAATTTAGGATTAGTCACTGGTACCCTGTTAGTGCAATACGCTTTCTTGCAAGGGCGAAATAATCTCGATCGCCAATGGGCAGAAATTTGGATTTACTTAGGCTGGCTAGAAGCCTTTGGCATCCGGCTTTACTGGATCAATACACCTTTAGTCAAGTACATTTCCGGGCCGCTAGCGCCGTGGAAAGTTGCCATCGCTTCTCTATTTGCCTATTTCATTTACATCTTACCTTGGGAAAAATGGGGTTGGTCAAAAAATCCCTGGAAGATCATCGCTTCTCTGATTCCAATCATCGCTATTGTCGAAAGTCCCGCTAAGTTTTATCCGATTAGCTTCCTCATAGCCGCCGCCTTCTATGTTTTCCTAGCTTGGGAAAAGCGCGAAGTCCGTTTTACCTACGTGAGTGTGGCAATAATTGACTGGATATTACTGCGCTGGTTTGGACAAATCGGATTGACTCAACCCGAATACTACTTTACTCCTTTAGGACTTTCTTTCCTTTATGTTGCTCAGTTCGATCGCGCTTTGCAACTACCAGCCCAAAAAAACCTGCGCCACAATCTGCGAATGCTAGCCACGGCGCTGATTTGCGCGATACCTTTTTTGACTCAACACAACCACGGTTTAGTTGCAGGATTTTTTAGCTTGGTGGCGATTGCTGCGGGTTTGGCGCTGCGAGTGCGGGCGTTTTTGTTTGTGGGGACAGGAATTTTCTTAATCAATGTTTTCTATCAGTTGGTGGTGCTGATTTTTGACTATCCCCTGATTAAATGGGCGATCGGCTTGGCTTTTGGGATTGTGTTTATCTGGATTGCTGCTACTTTTGAGACTCGGCGCGATCGCATTTCTGCTTTTGTCCAGCATTGGGTTGTACAATTGCAATCGTGGGATTGAGTCTTCTCTTAATCAACTCCTCTGACGCGAGGATATCTGCGTTTACCAAAAATATATTTTTTTCGATAAAATTAAAAAAAATGCCCTTTTTTTTGGGGTCAAAAGCTTGACACTGGAACTCTAAAAAGGTATCATATTATAATGGGAGTGGTGGCAATTTTAAAACTTAAGTCACTGCTCCCATTATCTAAAATATACCTCAAAAATCAACGGAAATCAATAGGTAAAAACACCTTTTTTTACGTCGCGATTTGAGAGCATAACTTAATCAGAATCAGCAAAGAATTGTAGGAGAAGATGGGCCGAAGCCCACCATAAACCAGCGCTGTTAATGTTTAATCTCAGTCGGGATCGCAAGGGCGATCGCACATAATTTCAAAAATTCCCGATCGCACAAACTTGCACAAAGCCCTTAAATGGTCATCGGCATCTTGGCGATTGCAAAAACGCGCCACAATGTGATTTCGAGAATCGGGCAAAACCCGCACAATTGCCCAAGGTTTAGCATAATCCGGCCTTAAGAAATCAGGAGTTTTCGTGAGTTGCAGATGATCTTCCGGCTGTGCAGTTACTTGCCGATTTGGAGAATGTGCGGCAATTATCTGGGCACCTGCTTTTCTGATAATGTCGAGGTAGCTGGCGATGAGACAGCCTGTGAGGTTCGCCGCCAACTGTTCGATTAGATGGCCAGCTAAGCTTTTGACCTCTTTTTCCTGCAACAGCACCCGCTGCGCGTCGAAATCGGCGTCAGAGTAGCTGCGGATGCAGGATAGGAGTTGCGTGATGCCGAATTCCTCCAAAGCCTGCTGATAGCCGCGGGAAAATTCACTCCCGTCGCTGGAAGGTTCTATCATGGTTTTAGGTCTCCTGAATTTGGGAAGCCACAGGCCAGCGACGAACTTTCCTAGGGGACGCGCTGGCTTTTGACTGTTCCGATTATAGCACGCAATAGTCACATATGTGTAGCGTATGCGTAACAGTTAGACATAAAGACCTAAATGCAGCACACTTAAGATCGGCTTAAACAAAACTAAATCTCCGATGACCAAACGCTTGACAACTTATTTAGCTGAAGGAATCTATGACATTCTTGAAGATTGGGCCGATCGAGAACGCCGTTCAATCAGCAGCTTAGCAGCATTCCTTTTAGAAAAAGCTGCGAGAGAAGAACAGGAAAAAATCCCAAAACAGCCACCCCCCCCATCTGATGAAAAGCAGGGGCGACAGTAAAATTGCTATGAAATCGCCTGCGATATATTTACACTCAGCTTAAACAAAAACTTAGTCTCTGATGACCAAACGTTTATCAACATATTTAGCAGACGGAATTTACACTCGCCTTGAGGAATGGGCAAAGCAAGAAGGGCGATCGACTAGCAATTTGGCAGCATTCCTGTTAGAGAAAGCTCTTGTAGACCATGAGGAGAAACTGCTAAAACAGCAGTCTTTGTCTGATGAAAAGCAGGGGCGACAGTAAACTTTGTGCGATCGCCCGATCTCGACATTTCTTTCTGATATCTCGATCGCCTCTCTTGCTCTCTTTTCTTTATTCTGTGGCTTCTGTGAATTTAGCCACTTCGTTCCACAGATTATTTATTAATTCTGAGAATTTTTTAACATTGGGGGCGATCGGCTCTTGACATCCACCTCTCAAAATGAGAGAATAAAGACATACGCAAAACAAATGGAAGCAAATCGATGATAAAACTTCAACAAAAGATATTAAAAATCCATGCACCTAATTTCAATTCGCACTCTCCGTGACGACGCTGCCATGTATCCCGATGTCAAAAAACAAATTGATAGCTGGTATGCGACTGTCAAGAAAGTAGAATGGCAGAACTTGGAGGATGTTCGCAAGATTTACCGGGATGCCGAAGCAGTGGGAAATTTCACTGTCTTTAATATCAAAGGTAACGAATATCGCCTGATTGTCGGCATAGACTACGAGAGCCAAACGGTTTATTACAAATATTTCTTAACCCACGCTGAATACGATAAAAACAAATGGAAAAATGACCCTTACTTTTGATAGAGCTAATTATAGCAATTTGTTGGCAGAAGTCGCTCCACGGGCGATCGAAACCGAGGCAGAATACGATCGCCTCCTAGCAGTCGCAGAGGGGCTGACGTTCGCCAAAAACCGCACTCCCGAAGAAAAAGCTTTACACAAGTTATTGGTAACGCTGATTGAAGTTTACGAGGCCCAAAACTATCCGATCGACAAATCCGAGCCTCACGAGATTTTGCAACACATCATGGAAGCCAGCGGTACCCGTCAAGCTGACTTAGTGGGCATCATTGGATCGAGTGGCGTAGTTTCTGAGGTTGTCAATGGCAAGCGGGCAATTAGCAAAGCACAAGCTAAGGCACTCGGCGATTATTTTAAAATGTCGCCTAGTTTGTTCATTTAATATCATATATAAAAAAGCTTGCTACAAACAAAATGTTGGGTATGTTTCCTCACTCATTGACAAAAAGGGAGCATCTCAGTTTTGCAGTTGTAGTGCGAGCGGGGACGCTCGCACTCAAAGAAAAAATGCTTTTTACCAAAATGAGATGCTCCCGACAAAAATAAGGTGCGTCGCTACCAGATTGTCGCTTTTTTTTGAGTATTGTCGATCGCGACGCACCCTACAAATTGGTATTTTTTAATTAAAAACCCGGTTCCTCCAAGAAACCGGGTTTTTAATCAGACGTTATTTATCCGTGTGTCATCGCACTTACTTAATGGCTTAAGGCGAATTCCGGCAATCTCGGTTCAGACTCGCCACCTGGTAATACCTTAACCTGACCGTTTTCATCCACATCTACGATCGCACTTTGACCGTCTTTCAGCTTCCCAGACAGCATTTCCTCAGCCAGTACATCTTCCAACAACCGCATGATGGCGCGGCGCAAAGGTCGAGCACCGTAGCTGGGATTGTAGCCTTCTGTAACTAACAAATCCTTGAACTTGTCTGTCACCGACAAAGTAATACCCTGTTCGGTTAAGCGGCCAAATACTTGCTGCAACATGATGTCTGCAATCTGCTTCACTTCTGCCTTGTTCAACTGGCGGAAGACAATAATCTCATCCAAGCGGTTGATAAATTCGGGACGGAAGAACTGTTTCAATTCTTCGTTTACCAAGCTGCGAACGCGGTTGTACTGCCCGTCAGTCGCACTTTCGGCAACCTCGAAGCCCAAACCGCCACCGCCTTTTTCAATGACTCGGGAACCGATGTTTGATGTCATGATCAGCAACGTATTCTTAAAGTCTACCGTCCGACCTTTGGCATCAGTCAAACGACCGTCTTCCAAGATTTGCAGCATCATGTTGAAGACATCCGGGTGAGCTTTTTCGATTTCATCGAACAAGACTACTGTGTAAGGACGGCGACGGACTGCTTCTGTTAGTTGGCCGCCTTCGTCGTAGCCGACGTAACCCGGAGGCGAACCGATCAGTTTAGAAACAGTGTGGCGTTCCATAAACTCGGACATATCTAACCGAATCATCGCGTCTTCGGAACCGAAGAAATATGTGGCTAAGGCTTTTGTCAGTTCGGTTTTGCCGACGCCTGTGGGCCCGGAAAATATGAAACTGGCGATCGGGCGATTGGGATTTTTTAAGCCTACCCGCGCGCGGCGGATCGCCCGAGAAACTGCGCTGACAGCTTCTTCTTGACCGATCAAACGCTGGTGCAAGGTGTCTTCCATGTGCAGCAGCAATTCCGATTCCGATTCTGTCAGCTTGCTAACAGGTACTCCCGTCCAATTTGCCACGATGTGGGCGATGTCTTCTTCGGTGACGATGGGAGAGATTCTGACTTGGCTTTTGTTAATCGTAGCTTCAGCGATTTGGGCTTCGATCTCTAATTCACGATCGCGCAATTTGCCTGCTTTCTCGAAGTCTTGTTCGCGCACAGCAGCATCTTTTTCTTTACTGACGGAGGGAAGTTGTTTTTTGAGTTCTTTAACTTCGGGCGGGGTTTGCGAGTTCAGCACGTGCACGCGAGAACCTGCTTCGTCAATTAAGTCGATCGCCTTGTCTGGCAAAAATCGATCGTTAATGTACCTGTCTGACAGTGTAGCCGCTGCTTCTAAAGCTGCATCGGAAATTGTCAATCGGTGGTGCTGTTCGTAGGCCGATCGCAAACCGTACAATATTTCTATTGTTTCAGCCACACTCGGTTCACCAACTTTTATCGGTTGGAAACGGCGTTCTAGGGCAGCATCGCGCTCGATGTATTTGCGATATTCATCCAAGGTTGTTGCACCGACACACTGCAATTCGCCTCTTGCTAGAGCCGGTTTGAGCATATTGGAAGCATCCATCGATCCTTGAATCGCACCTGCACCAACTAAGGTATGAATTTCATCAATTACCAGAATGATGTTACCTGCTGCGCGAATCTCGGCCATGATTTTCGTCAGCCGTTCCTCAAACTCGCCTCGGAATTTTGTACCAGCAATCAGCGAACCCATATCCAGGCTGATTACTTGTTTGTCTTCTAAAATTTCCGGGACGTTTCTGTTAACAATCCGCTGGGCGAGGCCTTCGGCGAGGGCTGTTTTGCCGACTCCCGGTTCGCCCACTAACACTGGGTTGTTCTTCGTGCGGCGCCCCAACACTTGGATCACGCGCTCGATTTCATTTTCGCGGCCCACGACTGGATCGAGTTTACCTGCGGCTGCTAGCTTAGTTAAGTTAGTGCCGAATTCTTCTAAAGTCGGGATTTTGCGATCGCCACCGCTATCTCCTCGGCCTCCGGGTACTGCCGCGACTTCTCCCACAGCACGAATTACCTGCGTGCGGACTCTCTGGCGATCGATTCCCAGGTTTTGCAGCACCTTCGCCGCTACACCTTCATCGTCTTGAATCAACCCAAGCAGAATGTGCTCGGTGCCGATGTAATTGTGGCCTAACTGCCGTGCTTCGTTGAGCGCTGTCTCAAAAATGCGCTTGACGCGGGGTGTAAAAGGAATTTCTGGCGGGAGAAACCCGGAACCTCTACCGATGATATTTTCGATTTCGTTGCGCGCCTCTTTCAAATTGAGGCCCATATCCAGTAATACTTTTGCAGCGATGCCAGTGCCTTCGCCGACGAGTCCCAGAAGGATTTGCTCGGTGCCTACAAAATTGTGACCGAGGCGCCTCGCTTCCTCTTGGGCTAGCATGATTGCTTTAATGGCTTGTTCTGTAAAGCGTTCAAACATATTTTTTCCTTCCTACTGTCTTGGCGAGGGCTGTATCGCTGCTGGTGAGGAGCGATTTGGAACATTACACAAATTATATATGTAAATTTTTGTGTATTTCCTTCAATTCAATGTATCGCTGCTAGGGGGGGGAGGACAGTGGGGAGAGCCGAATAGTAGGGGTGTGTTTGCCGTCTCGCACTACGAGCTACGACTGGCAATGCAAATTAAGGCTATGAATCATGCTATTTCTGGTCTCTTACTCTACTTGGCTGTTGCCCCCCTGTCAAGCATTCTCTCTAATGAGCTAGCGAAAGCGGTTCAATGCCGATCGGGGAATGCTTTTGTTTCTAATCACCTGCTGCGAGCAAAATTCTTTCGCCTCAAACAAAGTTTATTTTAGCAGGTTCAGGGACTTTTGGGCTGGGGCGATCGCCATTACCAAATCTGCCACCTGTTTTTCTTCCTATTCTACACCTACTTATCACCTAAATTACCAGGGCGCGATCGGCCGTTATTTTGTACTTTTTGCTTGGTATTTTTTTACAACCTGTTACTTTTAAAGCCATTGTGCGAGCAATTGTTCAATAACTTTCACGAAGCCGATCGCAATTTGAATCAACGGCCAACCCACCAAACAAATTAACACCGCCCAGCGAGTTTCAATATCCAAACCTTGGCGAACCGCCACAATTACAGTTAGCAAACTCCACACTGCTAAGATCCGCTCAATTCCTTCTCCCAGCAAGGGAATTAATGTTAAAAAATTTAGCGCTTGCGGGGCGTAGGCAAATCCAATTGGAACCAGCAACTCCCCATAAGTGACGTGACCCGGTTTGAGCCATTCCCCGATTTTTAAGATCGTGAATGTCCAAAAATAATAACCCCCCACGACTGCCAAACCCTCTATCCAAAGTGATAAAAACAACACTGATGGCTCAGTTCGATTGATTAACAAAATAACGGCATTGCCCAAGACGCGAGACACCGCTGCTAAAATTACAATTGTTAAAGCTATGCGCTTAGTTCTGGGAGTGTAGGGAGTTTTTTCGTAAAAATTGCCGTTCAAAGAAAGTGCGTTCCAAAGTGTTGCCCGCAAACCTGTAATTGAATCTTCTCCTTTCACGTTAAATTCCTGCTCCTCAAGATAGTTGACAAGTTAGACCAAATAAGGTCTAATACAGCAGAATTACCGAAATATTTATACATAATTAGGTAATTAATATCAATTTTTTATGAGGCTGCTCCCGAATCCGATCACCCTGGCGCCCCCCTTATTAAGGGGGGGACAAGATTCCTATCAAAGTCTCCCTTAATAACGGGGATGCGAGGGGGAGCGGAATACGTGCAACTTCATCTTAAATTGGTATAACAGGCATTCTACCAGATTTTATTAAATGCTAAGATTGATTTTGCAGATACTGGCGTGGCTGCGCGGGGGAAGTTTAAATTTGTTGACCATCGCAGGTGTCATCCTGATAATTTGGGGCATTCTTTCGCCGGTGGGAACTGTGATCTGGTGGCTGGGTCAAAGTGCCGAAACTTTGGGTATCAAGAAAAATTCTCCGCAGATATTGCCCTCAAACAACAGTCATTTAGAAGCGCCCCAATCTTCGCAGCTCAATTGTTATATCATCTTTTTACCGGGAGTTGGCGATTTTTCTGGTAACGAATTAACGCCGGGAGAAGAGTTTTTTCTCAAGCGTTTAGTTACAACTCACCCGCAATGCGTAGCAGTAGGAGATATTTTTCCTTATTCAGCTTCTAACAAAAGTTTAGGAGGAGAGAGGTTATTCGCTCCTTTTTGGCGGTTTGCAGAACACGCCAAAAGCGGGCCGATTGCAGGGGATACATTCATCAAAATTCGCAATCTATGGAGGTTCGCAATTTCTCTAGATTATCGCTACGGTTTTGCATACAATCAGGGAATTGCTAATGTAATTATCGATCGCATGAATGCTAAATCTCCCATTTCAGCTAATCCTCAAAAACCTTTAAAAGTTATTTTAATTGGAACTAGCGGTGGCGCCCAAGTTGCTTTGGGTGCTACTCGCTATCTTAAAGACTGGCTGAATGCAGAAATTACTGTTGTTTCAGTTGGGGGCGTGTTTTCGGGAGAAAATGGTTTTGCAGAAGCCGATCGCATTTTTCATTTTCGCGGCACTCGCGATACAATTGAGGATATTGGCGGCATCGTTTTTCCCACTCGCTGGTACTTGTACGCGACTTCACCGTTCAATCAAGCGCGTTCGCAAGGCCGCTATGCAGAAGTTGTCAGCGGCCCTCACAAGCACGACGGCGATGATGGATATTTTGGGGAAAATGTGGCGGGGGACGGTAAAAAATATGTAGATATCACGCTGGAAAAGATTAATCAATTACCTGTTTGGTCTGAGGGTGCGGCCAAAAGAGAGGACTGAAGTCCTCACTATAAACCTAATTATAGGTCAATACGGTTCACTTAAGACAGATCCCCCCTAACCCCCCTTAAAAAG
>NZ_JAUBOJ010000009.1:0-7037 GCF_036700185.1 Microcoleus sp. BM001215392
GCAATTATTCGCCCGCACAATTTATGATTTTTAGCCCAAATGCTTCGCCCCTACGGTTATGAAAAAAATTGTGCTAAAATCATCAGAATATATTCCCTTATTGTCAAGGCAATATTACCTATGCTCCCAGAATTAAAAACACAACTTCTTGCCTTAACTCCGACTGAGAAAGCTGAAGCAATACGGCTGTTAACCCAAAGTTTAAGCAATAGCTGGCCCGGAATTACCAAGACTCCCGGAGTTTGTGGCGGTGATGCTTGTATTTCCAAAACTAGATTACCCGTTTGGCTGTTCGTGAGTTTGCGAAATCAAGGTGCAACGGATGCTGAAATTCTGCAATTTTATCCTTATTTGAATGCTATCAACTTAGTCAATGTCTGGACTTATGCTGAGGAAAATTCAGAAGAAATTGCCACAGCACTCAGAGAAGAAGCAGCAGCAATGATGCAGGAAGTATAATTTATGGCACGTCTTTATGCAGACGAACAGTTCCCGTTTCCTGTTGTGGCATTGCTGCGAAATTTCGGTCACGATGCCCTGACTATTCAAGAGGCAGGAAATGCTGGAGATGATGACCCGGAAGTATTAGATTTTGCTGTGAATAACGATCGCACGGTGATGACCCAAAATCGCCGGCATTTCATTCGCTTGCACGCTCAACAACCCAACCATGCTGGTATTATTGTGTGTACAGACGATAAAAATTTAGAAAGGTTGGCAACGCGCATCAATGATGCTATTGGTGGTGAGGAAACTTTGAGGGGCAAATTGATTCGAGTCAACCGCCCGCCGCAGTAAGTACGTGAAGCGTAGCTATCCCGTAGGGAATCGCACTTCCTCAATTTTCCAACGGCCAATCCAATAAATCGCCAGTCCCCATCACTTCTATTTCCCGCCCATTATCTTGATAACTCAAACAAATTTGCAAATAATTTTCAGGTTTGTACTGCAATCTTTCGGCCCATTCGATCGCCACAATCCCCAAATCCCTTTCTAATCCGTCCCAATAACTCTCTAAGTGCAAAGCCTCCGCTTCTTCGGGTTCGAGTCGATACAAGTCTAGATGGTACAGCGGAATCCGCCCTGCAAAATACTCGTTAATCAGGGTGAAAGTAGGACTTTCCACAGATTCGGAGATTCCCAAACCTTCGGCGATACCTTGAACCAAGGTGGTTTTGCCGGCGCCTAAGTCTCCTTGTAACAAGATTACAGTGCCTGGTGGGAGCGATCGACCTAACGCCATACCAAACTGGCGCGTAGCCTCAAAATCTGGCAGCAAACTTTTCATGTCAGTTGTCAGTTGTCAGTTGTCAGTTGTCAGTTGTCAGTTGTCAGTTGTCCGTTGTCCGTTGTCTCCCCATCTCCCCCTCTCCCCATCTCCCAATCTCCCCCTCTCCCAATCTCCCAATCTCCCTCAAAGCAGCTTAAATATTCTGGGCGCGCCCGTACCAACGCAGCAACATCCCCGCCAACCTTTGGGAATTGTGGCGAATTAAACCAGTATTTTTATCTTCATCCATGACATTGGCGATGACAATGCGCCGCCCCAGTTGCGTTATGGCTTCACGATCGAGTACAACCGGATAGGAATTTTCCTGAGAATAGCGGATTAAAGATTTTGCAGATGGGACTTTTCCTTGAACTACTACAGCATCGAACAGGGGGCGGCCGCAAGCGCGATCGATCGCCCGAATGTGATCTGCAACGCTGTATCCGTCGGTTTCTCCCGGCTGAGTCATAATATTGCACACATAAATTCGCGGAACTTCACTGTGGGCGATCGCATCAGCAATTTCCTTCACCAACAAATTTGGAATCACACTCGTATAAAGACTCCCGGGCCCAATAATAATAAAATCCGCTTCCCGCAGCGCTTCAACCGCCCTCGGTAAAGCCGGAGGATTAGCAGGAGTGCAGCCAATTTTGACAATTTTTCCGTTAGCTTCAGTGATGCTGGACTCCCCCTCAATCCTCCGGCCATCAGAGAGTTCTGCCCACAAAGAAACGTCGCTCAGGGTAGCCGGCAGCACTTCCCCTCTGACAGCTAAAACTTTAGAACTGGCGGCGATCGCCTGTTCCAAATCTCCAGCAATATCGCTCATCGCCGTCAAAAACAAATTCCCAAAACTGTGACCAACCAAACCGTCACCCGCCTGAAAGCGATATTGAAATAACTCAGTTAATAACTTTTCCTCATCGGCCAAAGCGGCCAAGCAATTGCGAATATCTCCCGGCGGCAATACTCCAATTTCCCGCCGCAGTCGCCCGGAAGACCCGCCGTCATCGGCCACAGTGACAATCGCAGTAATTTTGGCACTGTAATCTTTCAATCCCCTCAGCAAATGAGAAAGGCCTGTACCCCCCCCAATTGCCACAATTTTCGGGCCGCGGTGCAAGCGGCGGTGGTTGAGGAGTCGATCGACCAATTCCTCATTGCCTTCGGGCATCAGGACTTGGGTAATCGAGTTCAAACTGCGAGTTTGGCCCCACAGAATTAACAAAATTCCGCCCGCAATCACGATCGGCCCCGACACGTAATTGGGAATAACTTCCGCAATCCAGGTCAAAAAATTTCTCAGCAATTGCAACAGGAAAAAAATCGGAGTCATCCCAGTCCAAATCGCTAACCCCAAAGTGGCAAGTACCACACCGCTAGCACTGATTAGCAGCCACCGTTTCACCAACAGTCCGGGGGCCAACCACTTAAACCACTGGTGAACTCGCCCGTTCCGCAAAGAAGAAGGGTAAGGATTTCTGGATTGGACAAAAACCTGCTTAGCTTTGGCAAAGACTCGCAGGGCTTTAGGAAATGAACTAATTGACATGGTTAATTAGTCTAAATGGTATTGGAATAGCTCAAGCTGACAAATTTACAATACAAGAGAGTTTTGATTCTGGCAGTCAATTTAGGTCATTAGTCATTAATCATGAGTCATTAGTCATTAGCTAGACTGATGACTGATGACTGACAACATAATAATCGATCGCATCTTATGGCTGAGCCGCTAATCGAACTCAAGGGGGTAAGTAAGTCCTTCGGGGATAACCCGATCCTCGATCGAGTGGATCTGAGGATTTATCGGGGAGAGGCCCTGGCAATTATTGGCCCTTCCGGGACGGGGAAATCTACGATTTTGCGGATAATTGCGGGTTTGTTGGCCCCGGATGCCGGCGAGGTTTTCGTTCAGGGACAGCGGCGGATGGGATGGGTGGACGACGTGGCAGATCCGATCGGGATTGGGATGGTGTTTCAGCAAGCTGCTTTGTTTGATTCGCTTACGGTAGAGGAGAATGTCGGTTTTTTACTGTACCAGCATTCTAAGCTGCCGCGCCGCCGGATTCGGGAATTGGTGGATCAAAAGTTAGAGATGGTGGGTTTGCGGGGAATTGGCGATCGCTATCCAGCGCAGTTGTCTGGGGGAATGCGGAAGCGGGTAAGTTTTGCCCGCGCCATCATGGCAAATCCCGATAATGCCAGGGACAATCCGGAGGTTTTGCTGTACGACGAACCGACGGCGGGTTTAGATCCGATCGCTTCGACGGTAATTGAAGATTTAATCCGCGACTTGCAGAGAGCTCAGGGAGTTTGTAGCACTTATGCGATCGTCACTCACCAAGACAGTACCATTCGCCGGACTGCCGATCGCATTGTGTTTCTCTATCGAGGCAAAGTGCAGTGGGAGGGAACTGTCAGCGACATTTCACTGACAGATAATTTGTTAATTAAACAATTTTTTAGCGGCAGCGTTACCGGGCCAATTCAAGTGATTGGATAGTCAGTGGGCAGTTGGGAGTTGGGAGTTGGCAGTTGTTAGTTGGCAGTTGTTAGTTGGCAGTTGTTAGTTGGCAGTTGTTAGTTGGCAGTTGGCAGTTGGCAGTTGGCTGTTGGCTGTTGGCAGTTGGCTGTTGGCTGTTGGCTGTTGGTAGTTAGCAGTTGGCTGTGGTTAATTGTTTGTATTATTGGGAGATGGGATATGTCAGAAACAAATTTTCAGAGGTTAGATGTTTATAAATTAGCCGAGAAACTAGCTGATGAAATTTGGAATATAGTTATAAAATGGGATGCACTAGCAAAAGATACGGTCGGCAAGCAAATTATTCGCTCTGCTGATAGTATTGGTGCTAATATTGCTGAAGGAGATGGTCGAGGTAGCTATCAGGATAATCGGAGATTTATCAAAATTGCCAGAGGTTCTTTGTATGAAACAAAGCACTGGTTGAGACGGGCTTATACTAGGCAACTACTAACAACTACGCAAGTAGAAACACTCAAGCCAATTATTGACGAATTATCGCCCCGGCTAAATGCCTATCTAAAATCTATAGGGAACACATCAGAAAAAAATTAACAACTGCCCACTGCCAACTATCAACTGCCAACTGCCAACTGTCAACTGCCAATTGCCAAAGGAGGCAATATGCGATCGCGAACTGTAAGAGAAGGTTCTGTCGGATTCTTGATTTTAGTAGGAATCGGTTTATTTGGGGGCTTAGTGCTCTGGTTGCAGGGCGTACAGCTAGGGAACCGCAGCTACAAATTCGCCGTAGAATTTGCCAGCGCCCAGGGAATGCAAATAGGTACGCCCGTCAGGTATCGCGGGGTCGCCGTAGGTAAAATTACTGCCATCAAAGCCAGCGCCAACGGGGTAGATGTGACGATGGAGATAGCCCCCGGTACTTTAGTTATGCCGCGCGATGTGGCGATCGAAGCAAATAAATCGGGTTTAATTGGCGAATCGTCGATCGACATTACCCCCAACTCAATTTTGCCAGACTCCTTACTCACCGCCAATCCCTTTAGTGCCGACTGTCCCCCTGAGATAATCTGCAAAAATTCCCGATTAAAAGGTCAAGCTGGAGTCAGTCTCGACGAACTAATTCGCTCCACAGTCCGCCTAGCTAATTTATACACCGACCCCGCCCTGTTCAACAACATTAAATCGATTTCCGAGAATACAGCCAACACAGCCAAAGGTGCAGCCAAACTCACTCAAGATTTATCCAGTTTAACTCAAACAGCCAAAGCAGAAATCAAAACATTGAATAAATCAGTAACAGGAGACGTTGGCAAATTAAGTGAGTCAGTAAAAACCGAATTGGCAACTTTAAATCAATCATTAAAGGGAGAAGCCAACAGTTTAACTCAATCTTTGAAGGTAGAAATCAACAGTTTAAATCAATCGTTAAAAGGAGAAGCATCCAGCTTAAACCAATCCCTCAAGGGAGAAATCTCAGGAGTCGCCGCCGATGTTTCCAAAGTAGCAGCCACAGCAGACACTTCCACAAAAGCCGTATCTGCCGCTGCCATAAATTCTGCCAATTCAGTAACTCAAGCAGCGAATAAAATCACATTAACAGCAAACGAAGTCAATTCATTAGTAACAACCAACCGCGCCAGTTTAGTCTCAACCCTGAATAACATCAATCAAAGCAGTCAAGAATTGCGGGTAGCCGTCAGCAGTTTGAGTCCAACAATTAATCGCATCAACCAAGGACAATTGCTAACTAATTTAGAAGTTTTATCAGCAAATGCTGCCCAAGCTTCTGCTACTTTGCGAGATTTATCCAATCAGATAAACAATCCCGCCACTTTGCTATTATTGCAGCAAACCCTAGATTCTGCACGAGCTACATTTCAGAACGTGCAGAAAATCACTTCCGACGTGGATGAAGTGACTGGAGACCCGGCTTTTCGCAATAACATTCGCAGGTTATTTAACGGATTGGGAAGCTTGTTGGGTTCGACAGAACAACTGCGGCAACAAGTTAAAGTGGCTCAAACATTAGCTCCCCTTTCGCAGAAAGTAAATGCGAGTACAACGGCAGTAAATCAATCAGTCAAGCCCGGATTCCCCAGCTTGCACAAACAGCAAAAATTGCCTGTTATACCTTCTCAAACTGCAAGGTCAGCAGAACCAGTTCCTCCCGAAAATACTCCTTAAAATATGGTATTATTGAATAACCGTCGGTAAGGTGCGCGTGGCGCGCCCTACAGCTAGGAAGGTGCGCATTATATAGCAATCCTAAATCATTTGCATAATTCTTGTAGGGGCAATCCCCTCGTGAAGAGCCCGATAGATAGGGGGTAGGCACTGGGTGCATCTCACTTTGGCGAATATATCCGTAGGGGCGAAGCATGACCGTAGTCAATATAGGATTATAACTAATAACTTATCTGCGGTCATGCTTCTTCAGGCTTCAAAAGTGAGATGCACCCGTAGGCACGGGGGCACTACCCCTACAAATTTATCTGAATCATTTAGGATTGCTATAGAGGTTTCAATTAGTAAGATTGGCAGTGCGCACCTCGATATTCAAGTTGTGCAAATCTTCTTAAAAAAACCTCTTTCAAGCGAAACAAGGAAAAACAATGACGCAAACATTATCAAAGCCTGTCGAAACCCAAACCAAGTACAATATAACTTGGGAAAAATTGCCCGATGACTTCAAATTACCAGACGATCCTGTGGAAAACATCGACCAACCGCTGTTAGCAGCAGCCCTTAGAGAATCCTTAGAACTCGCAGGATTTATCATAGCTTCAATGCTAATAGCTTCCAACTTTGGACTGTGCGCCAAAGTCAACGATAAAACAATAGTAAAAGCCCCAGATTGGGTGTACGTTCCCTCAGTATTGCCACCCGAACCGGGAGAAGTGCGCCGCAGTTATACTCCCAATGCAGAGGGAGAAGTGCCGGCAGTAGTGATGGAATTTTTATCGGATACTAAGGGCAGTGAATATTCGACAAGATCAAAATATCCTTACGGCAAGTGGCGGTTTTACGAGCAAATTTTGCAAGTTCCAGTTTATGCAATCTTCAATCCTAAATCGGGAGAATTAGGAGTATACCATTTGGTTTCGGGACAGTACACACGGCAAGAACCAGATGCTAATAGTCGATTTTGGATAGAATCGATGGGATTATGTTTGGGGGTTTGGTCAGGAGAAAAATCTCACAGAACGGGTTATTGGTTGCGCTGGTGGGATGAGAATGGCAATTTGTTGCTGTGGGGTATCGAAAGAGTCCAACAAGAAC
>NZ_JAUBOJ010000009.1:7137-48702 GCF_036700185.1 Microcoleus sp. BM001215392
AACAGCGGGCCGAACAAGAACAACAGCGGGCCGAACAAGAACAACAGCGGGCCGAACAAGAACAACAGCGGGCCGATCGACTTGCGGCATATTTAAGAAGTCAGGGTATCGATCCCGATGCAATTTGAAGCGGTGAGACGATCGATCTTAACTCTCAATCAAAAATTCAGAATCTCCAAAAAATTAATTGCAACACAACAATCAAAACCAATGACGGAAAAATCATTACCAGAAATAAAACTAATCCCGTTCGAGTACAACGTAACTTGGGAAAAAATGCCAGAGGATTTCAACTTACCAGAGGATCCTGTGGAAAACATCGACCAACCGCTGTTAGTAGCAGCCCTTAGAGAATCCTTGGAAATCGCAGGATTTATCCAACCTTCAATGCTGATAGCTTCCAATTTTGGATTGTGCGCCAAAGTCAACAACAAAATAATTGTAAAAGCACCAGATTGGGTGTACGTTCCCTCAGTATTGCCTCCAGAACCGGGAGAAATTCGTCGCAGTTATACTCCCAATGCACAGGGAGAATTACCGGCAATAGTGATGGAATTTATATATGAGGATGATGACGAGACTGGGTATTCTGTGAAACCGACATATCCTTACGGAAAGTGGCGGTTTTATGAGCAAATTTTGCAGGTTCCGCTGTATGTTATTTTTGACCCGCGATCGGGAGAATTGGACATATACCGCTTGGTTGCTGGAAAGTACGAAATGCAAGAAGAACCCGATACCGATCGCCGATTTTGGATAGAATCAATGGGATTATTTCTGGGGGTTTGGGAAGGAGAAAAATCTCAGAGAAGGGGTTATTGGTTGCGCTGGTGGGATGAGAATGGCAATTTGTTGCTGTGGGGTGCAGAACAAGTGGAACAGGAACGCCAGCGGGCCGATGAGGAACGCCAGCGGGCCGATCGCCTAATGGCATACTTGATAAGTCAGGGTATCGATCCTGATGCCATTTGAAGGTCGATCGATTTTCGATTAGAAATAAAGGAGAGCCATGACTGCAACAACATTAGAAGAAAAATTAGATCGACCGTTGCTATTTCCAGGGTTAAGCTGGGAACAATTCAAAACCTTAGAACCGATGCTGGATATTCCCGGAGTTCGGCTGTCATTTTTAGATGGGATACTGGAGATTCAGAGAATGCCTGGAAGAAAACACGAAATAGGGAAAGAACGAATTGGTGCTTTACTGGAAACATATTTGCTGAAAGCAGGAGTCGATTTCACTCCAACGGGTTCGTTGACTTTAGAAAATGAATCGGAACGAGTGAAGTGTGAAGCAGACAAATCTTACGAATTGGGTGCTGATAGAGAACGTCCAGATTTAGCGATCGAAGTAGTCGTCACTAGCGGCGGAATTGATAAGCTAGAGGCTTACAAACGCCTGCAAATCCCCGAAGTCTGGTTTTGGGAAAACAGCCGACTGTCTCTGTATGCTCTGGGAGAGGCAGGATACGAACAGATTGCGAGTTCTCAATTGCTCCCAGAACTCGATATTTCTTTACTCGTCAGGTGTGTTAATATGCCGAGTCATGTAGAAGCAATTAAGGAATTCAAAAGGGCGATCGATCTCAATTCTTAGTCAAAAATATTGAGCGTATGTGGCATCATTGAAGAATTGGTAAGCTGTTGCGGAATTAAAATTTAATTTTTTGGGGCCGGCTCGCGCGTCCACCCCACTCGTTGTTTCCAGAAACAGGATTGTTAAAATTAGATGCGCGCCAGCTTAACACCAGAAAAGTTTATAATAGAGCTACAACTCACAGGAAGCACGACCATGACAACAGTCGTTACCACCCTCAAAACTTCTGAAATCATATACCCTAGCGCTGATGGAGAACCAGTGGCAGAAACTTACGACCATCTCTACGCAATTTTAACCACTTTAGAAGTCTTAAAACAATACCTCACAAACCGTCGAGCTACTGTTTTAGCAAACCAATATTTGTACTACGCTCAAGGATTCCCAAAACTGCGCGTAGCACCTGATGTAATGGTGATTTTTGATGTAGAACCGGGTGGCAGGGATAATTACAAAATCTGGGAAGAAGGTCAAGTGCCGAAGGCGATTTTTGAAATGACATCACCGGGTACAAAGTCGGAAGATATAATTAATAAAAAAGACTTGTACGAGGGGATAGAAGTTCAGGAATATTGGTTGTTTGACCCTAGAGGTGAATGGATTCCCGAACAATTGCGCGGGTATCGACTGGGAGAAGATGGGTATGAATTAATTAGAGATAGTCGCAGCGATGTATTGCAATTGCGACTAGAAATAGAAGGAAAACTGATTGGATTTTATCGGGAAGATAATGGGGAGAAATTATTGATTCCCGATGAATTGGCTTCAGCTTTGCAAGCGGAACGGCAACGGGCAGAAGCTGAACGGCAACGGGCAGAAGCTGAAAGTCAACGGGCAGAAGCTGAAAGTCAACGGGCAGAAGCTGAAAGTCAACGTGCGAATGAACTCGAATCTTTGCTAGCTAGTTATCGATCGCAATTTGGAGAATTACCACAGGATAATGGCTAAAGATGGAGGGGTGCGATCGCACTTTACCGAGGCGATCGCACTCTTAGTTCTGAGGTAACATCATTACACTTCAGTGTATTCCTTGCTTTTTTGAGACTCTAACCAACGTTGATAAGCTTCTTTGTCGCCTCTAAAGGAATCGATAGAAACTTGACGTTCTGGCATGGGTTTGAGCGGAGCATCAATGGGCGAATATTGGCAATAGCAGATTACTACCATATCAAATTCACCGATCGGAATATCGGGAGTATAAGTTTCAACTCGCGCCACTTCCCAATCGCTGGTGCGGTAATGAGTGCTGTAACCGTGTCTATCTGGATCGTGTTCTGCTTCTACGCGAACAAACTCTGGGGGACGATAGCCAACTTCAGGAATTTCGTCATTAGAAGAGTCAAAGTGTTCGGCTAAAATCTTGGTTAGGCATTGGGTGTGTTCAAGCTTGCGTTTTTCCCAACCAGGTTGGCGCTTGTCTGCTCTAAAGACAATCCATTTACGCATCTTCATCCTCCTTGCTTTCTAGTTCTTTGTACCAGTCTGGAAACTCCGTTTGACCTTTAAAAACACAATCAACTTTGAAAAATTGGCCGTCAATTTTCTCAACCTCAATTAGTTTCCAACCATATTTTTGTTCCATCTCTTCACAACAATCTGGATCTGCTGCTGCGTGTCGAGACTTGTCTTCATCTGGATCGTAGCGCAACCATCGTGGATTTTTTGGCATAATTGATATTGCTCCCTGTGTTGGTTTGACAACCTTGGAGAAGTCGTCTGGATGCAGTATTTCCGTTACTGCGTCCGGGCGCGTATTTGTATAATTATAGGATAATTCAGTCCTGGACACACTCCGACCAAAGCACTGATTGTTACAAGCTCGGCCTGCTTCTGAACCAGACAATTGGTTGAAGTTGCTTGACAATTATCATTTAATATGGTTTGTAGTTTTCAGCGAAAATTTTAAATGGCGAAGGGCGATCGTTTTGCGATCGAACTTGGGCAATCTATAAATAGGTACGAGTGCGAGTGCCTGGAAAACAGCGACGCCAAGAGTTAGCAATGGAAAGTATACAGAAAAAATCTAGTGATAGTGGGGTTCGTAAGGGCGATAGAATTAAGCAGATTTTTGCGTTTGTATCGATGGCTGGTTTTGCTGGTTCTACGATTTTTGGTATGGTGAGCCTGTTCAGCAGCGGTTTGAGCAGCCAGCACCGACAAAAACCCGTGGCTGCTGTTGTGGTTTCTCAGGAGTCTCTGCTGGCGGCCCAGGAACGCGAATATCAGACGGTTTTGCAGCGGGAACCTCAGAATCAGACTGCTCTTGAGGGGTTGGCAAATGTGCGGTTGGAGATGAATAATAAGCTGGGGGCGATCGAGCCTTTGGAGAAGTTGGTGAAGCTAAATCCCGATCGGGCTGATTATAAACAGCTTTTGGGGCAGGCTAAGGGGAAGAAGTAGGGTGAGGGGATGATAAGGGGCGATCTCCTCTAATATTTTCTCATAAAAGTATCTAAAAATCTCGATAAATTTTTCATATAGTAAATCAATCAATATGATTAAACATATATTGTTATCTACAGACGATCCAGGAGTAGGGGGTGCGGCACAATGCAATCACTCCCTTTTATGCGGATTAGTAAAATTAGGTTATCAAATCACCTGCATACAACCCCAAGCATCTAATCTTTTAATCACTTCTCAACAACAGTTAGGTATTCAGCACATATGGCTAGAAAATTACACAGTTGATTTTTTCAAGCAAACGTTAAACAACCTATTATATCTACCGGATCTCATCATTTGCAGTAACTCCTGTCCCTTTTCAAATTTGGCAGCAAAGCAAGCTGCCATCCAACTAGAGATTCCCTATATCATTATTGAGCATCTGGTTGAGCCTCATCTAGCAGAGCAATTCCCTCAGGCCTACTTAGCTCAGCTATCGCATCACTACGCTCTAGCTAAGTCAGTCATTGCAGTTTCCCATGATAATTTAGGTTTATTGCACCAGCTCTTCAAGCTTCCTAAATATCAAGGAAAGGTTATTTATAACGGCAGACCTTCACAATATTTTACACCTCGCAATTTCTCAGATCGCGATCGCCTGCGACAAGAGTTTAGTATACCCTTAGATGCTGTAGTTTGCTTCACAGCCGCTCGCATAGAAGAGCGCAAAGGATATCAGTATCAATTAGAAGCGATTAGGCAGCTTGTACCAAGGCCAGTATGGTCTAAAATTTACTTTGTATGGGCCGGCGGTGGGATTTTTGAACCGCAGCTAGAACAGGAACTCAAAAAATCAGTTCAGCAGCTAGAAATAACTGATAAAGTTAAGTTTTTAGGACAAATATCAAATATTTCAGAGTGGCTGGATGCTGCTGATATTTTCGTTTTTACTTCCAAATTAGAGGGAATGCCATTATGTGTTATGGAAGCAATGGCAAAGGCATTACCAGTAATTGCCACAGGCGTCAGTGGCATACCAGAAGAATTGGGCAATACTGGTAAATTACTCCCTGACCCGAAAATAGATTCGCAAGCCACAATCAGAGAATTAGTTACAACTATTGAAGACTGGGTGGTCAATCCAGATTTACGTCAGTCTATTGGTTTGGCTTGCCAACAGCGAGCCGAACAAATGTTTAGAGAAGAACGAATGATTCAAGAAACAGTAAAAGTGATTGAAGGTGCTATGTTACCATTCCGAGATTATGTATCGCCTGGGTTTGATATCGTACAGCCTGACAATTGTTTCCCAAACATGATAGTAGGGGATGCTACGGTTCAACCTTGGGTTTACCTGCGTCGGGAAATACCCCATAACTGGTACGTAGACCAGCGACAAGCAACAGTAGGTTTTCTAAGTCGAGATGAGGCTCATATTCTTTACAATACTGCTCTTAAATTTAAGGGTAAAAAAGCTTTAGAGATTGGCTGCTGGTTGGGTTGGTCAGCTTGTCATTTAGCACTAGCAGGAGTACAGTTAGATGTAGTTGATCCTTTATTGTCGCTCCCAGATTTCTATGAAAGTGTCACCAATTCTTTGACAGCGGCTGGAATTGTTGATTCAGTTAATTTGGTCGCTGGTTGCAGTCCTCAAAAAGTAGATGAGTTAGCAGCTCAATTTCAACGCAAGTGGTCGCTGATTTTTATCGATGGCAATCACGAATCACCAGGCCCCCTTGAGGATGCGATATCCTGCGAACAATTAGCAGAAGCAGACGCTTTGATTTTATTTCACGATTTAGCTTCCCCTGATGTAGCTCAAGGCTTGGACTACTTAAGGGACAAGGGATGGCAAACTTTAGTTTACCAAACTATGCAAATTATGGGAGTGGCGTGGCGGGGGAATATTGAACCAGTTAAACATCAGCCAGATTCCAAAATCAATTGGAAATTACCAAAACATTTGCACCACTACTCTGTCAGCGGTTTATCACAAGATTCACCTAGTGATGAATTTATTGAAATTATTAACGCCGTTCGACCTTACACCCTACTGAGTGAAGCGCGACTATTTTCACTTTACTCGCTGGCTAAACAAGTTTGTTTGAACGATATTCCAGGAAATTTTGTTGAGTGTGGAACTTGTAAAGGAGGGGCGGCAGCACTTTTAGCAGTTGTTATTCAACGCTACAGCTTGCGCCCGAGACTTCTATACGCCTTTGATACTTTTGAAGGAATGCCAGATCCTACAGAAGTCGATCGCCACAACGGAATTCCAGCAAATGAAACAGGCTGGGGTGCAGGTACTTTAAAAGCTCCTATTCTTGAAAATTTGGACAAAATCTGTGAATTATTGCAAGTTAAAGATATTGTTGTACCTGTTCAGGGCTTATTTGCTCAGACACTCCCTGAATACAAGTCAGACATAGGCAGGATTGCTTTTCTACACGCCGATGGAGACTGGTATGAATCAACAATGGATATATTCCAGATTCTTTACGATGTTGTTGTACCTAATGGTTTTATACAGGTCGATGATTACGGACATTGGGAAGGTTGCAAGAAAGCAGTACATGACTTTGAACAACTGCGATGTGAGTCATTTTCACTGACAACTATTGATAGCACAGGAGTGTGGTTTCAAAAAAATCAAAAGCCTCAACACCTATCTCCAGTAATTATAATTGACGGTGTATTTTTCCAGCTATTCGATACAGGAATTGCTCGCGTCTGGAAATCTTTACTGCAAGAATGGACAAAAACAGATTTCGCTCAACATATTATTATCCTCGATCGCGGCGGCACTGCGCCAAAAATATCAGGTTATCAGTATCGCCTAATTCCACCTTATCTATCTGACTCTGGCGATCCGTCTGCCGATCGCGAAATGCTCGAGCAAATTTGCATCGCAGAAGAGGCAAGCTTGTTCATTTCCACATATTACACAACTCCCATCTCAACTCCCTCTGTATTCATGGCTTATGACATGGTTCCCGAAGTGATGGCATGGGATATGAACCGCCCACTTTGGCAAGATAAACATCATGCAATTAGACACGCTTCTAGTTATCTGGCTATTTCAGATAACACAGCAAATGATTTAGTAAGATTTTTCCCTGAAATTTCTAGAGAGTCGATCGAGGTTGCTCATTGTGGAGTAGAAAGTATATTCACTCAGGCAAATAATCAAGAAATCAATGAATTCAAGAATAACTATGGTCTTGTCAAGCCGTATTTTCTGCTGGTGGGTTTGAGAGGCGGTTACAAAAATGGAATCTTATTTTTTCAGGCATTTACTAAACTAGAAAATAAAGATAATTTTTCCATAGTATGTGTAGGAGGCGGAGACGAATTAGAAGAGGAGTTTGCAGCTTATGTTTCGGAAACGAATGTCCACCTATTACCGCATATTGATGATGCAGAATTAAGAGTGGCTTATTCTGGGGCTACGGCTTTAGTTTATCCCTCCAAATATGAGGGTTTTGGTCTGCCGATTCTGGAAGCAATGGCCTGCGGTTGTCCAGTGATTACTTGTCCGCTGGCATCGATACCTGAAGTGGGAAAAGATGCTGTACTCTATGTTAATGATGATGTTGATGAGATGGCGATCGCACTTCGCGACATCCAAATTCCTGATGTACGAGAATCGCTGATTGCTGCTGGTTTAGAGCAAGCAAGCAAGTTTTCTTGGTCGCAAATGGCCGAAACAGTGAGTTCAGTTTTGATTGAAGCGACGCTATTGCCTCTACAACTGAGTGAGTTAAACTTAATTGTTTTCCCTGATTGGGAGCAATCAGAAAATACTCTTTATTCAGAACTATCAAGTGCGATCGTGGGGGTTTTGACCCATCCAGAAAAAAACCGCATAACTCTCTTGATAGATACGAGTAATCTCAGAGAAAACTCCGAAATAGATGCTAACTTAATCGTCTCTGATATTGTGATGAATTTACTCATGCAACAAGAATTAGATGGCGTAGAGGAGTCAGAAATTACCCTGATCGGAAAGCTCAGCGCCATCCAGTGGAAAGCTTTATTACCCTGTATTAACTATCGAGTTGTCTTAGAAAACGAAAATCAACAAGCAGTTTTACTAGCTGGTGCAGGAAACCTTCCGGTTTGGGAAGATAATCCCATCGCCAGTTTATGAATTATCTTGAACTGCCATTTCATACAAAACCGATTCTAGTCGATCCATTGTACGAGTTCTACTTAATTCAGACAAAGCTCGTTGTTGCCCCCGTCGAGTAATAACTTCCCACTCCTCAGGATTCATAAGCAGGAAAGATAAATTATCTGCCAAATCTAAAGGATTCTCTGACTCAAAGATTAGCCCAGTTTCACCATGCTCTACAGCTTCCGGCGAACCTCCTGTGTTACTAGCAACTATCGTCAACCCGCCAACCATCGCTTCGATTAAGCCAATGCTGAAAGGTTCTTGAAATCGAGATGGTAAAACCCAGACATTATGTGTGCGGTATAATTCCTTGAGCTCTTCTCTCGACAAAAGTCCTACAAAACGAATTTTTTCTTGCAATCCTTCTAACTCAACAAATTTTTCAAGTGCTTCTACAAATTGAGGATTTAAGGAGCCTCCCGCAATTGTTGCGGTAAAATCAACACCCGCCTCGTGAAGCAAATAAAGAGCCTCGATAAAAACATCTACTCCTTTATAGTGCATTACTAAACTAGCATAGGCGATGCGTAGTTGTTCGCGGGGCGGTAGTTCTGATTGATAGAAGTCCTCAACATCAGCACCAGGATAAATAGTCTGAGCATTTTCAATCGCATACCCTTGTTGTTGTAAAATATCTTTTATATAATTACTAACAGTAATATAACGATATGAACCAGTAGGGGGTGTCAATGCTGATGGGTATCCCGGGTGACCGTTCATCACATAATGGGCAATGGGTACACCATTATTCAGTATTTTTTCTAAAACTGTCGAACCCAAGAAATCCATATTGCCCGCTAAGCAAATATTGGGTTTAAAGGATTGGAGCTCCTGCTCTAAAATTTGATAATTATCTACAGCTATAGCTGCCACTACCGCCGACGAAAAATCTTGGGGGCCTTGGTCAGTCCAAGTTCCCCACAAAGATAAACTGCGATGAACCATCATCGGCTCCGACTCAATTTTTGTATAGCTTGTAGTTAACCCTTCGACATTGGCCGTTAGTACCAGCACTGTATGACCGCGATGATACAAGAGTCTGGCATAATCTGCGATCGCCCGCTCGTACCCCCCGACGACCTGAGGCGGAAAGAGGTTATTAACAACCAAAATTCTCAGTTTGTCCAAAATGCCAATCCTCCCTCATGGAAATCACGCTAGTCAAAGTTTATTATTTAATATGGTTGCGACTTACGCAAGGCCCGTAGGGGATAATAATCACCAAGCCCATCTAGCTAAGATGATGCCTAAATAGATTGCTGGGAAACTCGCCTAAGTCCTGCCTCGGCAGATGTAGGAAAATTTTGGTATAATATGAAAACTACGAACAGCATTGCGGAAGTATATCCGCAAAATTAAGTAAAAAAATCTCCTGGCTAGCCTTCCTGATAGAATGGTATTGGATAATGATTGAGAGACGAGCGATGTTTGAGTGCAAGTCAAAACTGTTCCTTTGTGCCAACGCCATAAGTTCTCCAATAATCCAGTTGAACATTAGCAACCAAATCACTTTTAAACTAAGGAAATTGCCTTACTATGGATTTTCAAAAATTTATTGAACACTTGCCCAATCTTTACGATAACTGGAACCTTCCACGTGTGCGCCCAAAGTCTCAGAAATTTAGACAGGTATTAGACCAAGTGGAAGGAATGACAACCGCTAACATTATGCAGTTGCTAAACTTTGCCGTAGAATGTATGGAGCCAGGGGAAGTCTATTGTGAGATTGGTACTTTGCGGGGCGCTACTTTAATTGGTGCGCTTCTTGACCATCCAAATAGTATGGCTTACGCTGTAGATGATTTTTCGGAATTTGATGATTTTGGGGAAAATATAGATAAATTGAGTGAAAATTTATCGCTATTTAATTTAGAGGATAATATAAATTTTTGTCATCAAAATTTTGAAGATTTTTTTAGAGAATTATCAGCACTCAACCTGGAGGATACAATAGGCGTTTTTTTCTATGATGCCGATATTAGTTATCGCTCTCAGCTCTTAGCTTTACTATTAGTAAAACCTTTTTTATCAAGCCAAGCCATATTAATTTTAACAGATACTCATGAGAAGGAGACTCAGCAAGCTATATTAGATTTTATAGCCAGCCATCCTCAATGTAAGCTAGAACTTTATTTAGACACCCCAAATAATTTTTGTCAAAGTTTTGGGCAGGGAATATTTATTCTGAGCTGGAATATAAATAAGATTAGTATAATCCATAAAACTGTGGAACATTTTGAGGTTAAAAGTCTCAAAAATAACCTCAAAAATCCTCAAGCGAACACTCGCGACAAAGCCCTAAATTTTCTTTTTAAAGACGCTGCCCTATTAACTCACAGTCAACGATATACTGAAGCTGAGCAACAGTATAAAACTTTTTTGCTTTACAAAGGCAATCATGCCCATGCTTGGATGAATTTGGGAATTATTTACTACTTAACAAAAAAATATCAACAAGCACTTTCTGCCCTATCGAAATCTAGGGAACTTGACCCATCAAACTCCGCTCTCTATTATAACTTTGGCTTAGTTTTTGAAACAATTTCAAATTATCAGCAAGCAATAGATGCTTATCGGCAAGCGATCGTGCTAAATCCCCAACATATTGATGCCTACAACAATCTCGGTAATATTTTACTGCAAACTGGACAGGTACAGGAATCTGAAGCAGTTTATCGTCAGGCAATTAAAGAAAGTCCCAATAATTTTAGCAGCCACCAAAATTTAGGGAATGCGCTGATGGCTACTCAGCAATGGGATAAAGCGATCGAAACTTATGAAAAAGCTCTCGATCTAAAGCCTCGCGATCCAGATATTATGAACAATCTGGCTTTAGCTCATGAAGCTAGAGGCGAACGGGCTTTATCCTTGAGTTACTTAGCTTATTCTTGCTACCGTCAAAGGCATTTTGAAGAAGCAGTTAGATATTTTAAACAGGTATTAGAAATTAATCAAGGCGTAGAGCCTGCTGATTATCTTGCCCTTGGCGATTGTTTAAGTGAATTGAATCAGGAAGAAGAAAGTCTAAGCATTCTTAACGAGGGTCTCAAGCGTTATCCAGACGTAGCTGGCTTGTATTTTGCAGCAATTTCATTGCTCCAGACAAGCGGTCGCACTCAAGAAGCGATCGCTGTTGCCAGTCAAGCAGTTATTATACACCCAGATAATTTGCTATTTTATTTCCTAAATAAACTATTATTGCCGATATGTTATGATACTCCTGAAGAAATAACCTTTTACCGCCAGCAATATATCCAAGGCCTGCAAGATGTAATTCAACGCACTAATTTAGATAGTTTTGAAGCCAAAAAAAGCGCTTTGGCTGCCGTCAGGAAGTATACTACAATTTTTTACTTATCTTTTCAAGATTATAACAACCGAGACTTGCATAAACAGTATGGCGATTTTCTTCATAAAGTCGTGTCGGCTAACTATCGGTCATTGGTAGCTCCAAGACGGATGCCACCTGTTGGAGAACATGGCAAAATCCGTATAGGTTATCTATCTGAACAGCTTGGTAACTCAAGTGCAGCTAAATGGATGTTAGGCTGGCTGCAAGAGAGCAACAAAGATAAGTTTGAAATTTATTGCTACCGGACAAGCTCTTATTTGGATAGCGATAGCACTACTCAAAAAATTAGGACGCTCACCGATTTTTTCTACGATCTACCTGACAACTTAGAAGCCATAAGTGAGCAGATAATTAAAGACCAGTTGCACATCTTAGTCTTTTTAGCAATCGGTCTGCACCCACATACAACCCAATTAGCATCACTGTGTTTAGCTCCCATTCAATGTGCTGCCTGGGGGCACCCCGTTACGACTGGACTGCCAACCATTGATTACTTTTTGTCCGGAAACTTACTAGAACCGGAAAATGCTCAAGAACACTATACTGAACACCTAGTTCGCTTGCCTAATCTGGGAATTTCCTATCCCAAGCCCTTGATTCGAGAAATAACTAAAACTCGGGCTGATTTTCAACTTGCTGATGATGCAGTTATTTATCTCTCTTGTCAATCTGGTTTTAAATATCTACCGCAGTACGACTACCTGTTTGTGGAAATTGCTCGCTATGTTCCGAAAGCTCAGTTTGTATTTGTCTTTAGATCCAAAATTTTTCTTAATTCAAGTAAAACTGTAGAAAATAAATTCCGCCAGCGCTTACACAAAGCCTTTACAGCCGCACAATTGAATAGCGAAGATTATTGTGTATTTTTGCCTGCTCAAAACTGGGATGGCTACACCAGCCTTCTATTAAATTCAGATGTATTTCTAGATACTCTAAGCTTTTCTGGCGGTCACACTAGCTTCGATGCAGTTGCCTGCAATTTACCGATTGTCACCTGTCCCGGACAATTCATGCGGGGGCGCCAATCCTATGGAATTCTCAAAATGCTAGGCGTAACTGATACCATTGCTCAAAATGAAGCTGAATATATTGAGATTGCCGTCAGGTTAGGATTAGACCCCGAATGGCGGCGAGAGATTTCCCACCAGATGAATGAGCGTCATGCTGATCTGTTTGAAGACAAAACTTGTGTTAAGGCTCTAGAGCAATTCTACGAACAAGTTGTGCAAGAAAGGCTAAAGCAACAAGAAAGTACAACGTTAACCTTGCCAAATATCTCAGCAACAAAGACTGTACTCCATGTTGGGTGCGGGCCTGAGACCCCAGGTAATTTACCTGAAACTTTCTGCACCGAGGAATGGCAAGAACTGCGACTAGATATCGACCCTGCTGTGAGGCCAGATATCATCGGCTCAATCACAGAGATGAGTGCTGTACCTAACGAGTCAGTTGATGCTGTATACTCATCCCACAACCTCGAGCATATTTATCATTATCAAGTGCCGATCGCATTAGCAGAATTTAAGCGCGTGTTAAAGCTGGGTGGTTTTGCTTTGATTGTTGTGCCAGATATGCAGGTGGCAGCAGAGTATGTGGCTCGTGGTGACATGGAAAAAACACCTTTGTATATTTCTCCTGCAGGCCCAGTACCAGCAATTATGATGTTCTACGGTCTGGGTACATTGATTCCCGATGAGCCCTACATGGCTCATCGCACAGGCTTTACAGCCGAGAGTATTGGAGACAAAATGCAGGAAGCAGGTTTCCGCGACCTACAGGTATGCCGAGAAAATTTCAATATTGTCGTCGTAGGGTACAAATAGCAAGTGTTTAAAACCCAGCAGGGATTGACTGGTCAATGTTGACCTTCAACGTACCTCTGCCACATTTGCTCGTAGGCTTTCTCTATCTCGCGAGCAAACTGCTTGCCATTCCACAGAGGAGATGTTTGCCGCGACTGTCGCAATCTCCCAGATACCACGTGTCGCAGAGTTGGATCTTTTCCGAAGCGCACCCCCCACTCCACATACTCTTCGTCAGTCCAAGCAATCCCCTCCTCCACCCCAACATTCATCATCATCGTATAGCTATTACGCGCTGCAAATTGTTCGCCGACTCGCGTGACTAAAGGAATGCACATCCAGAGGGTTTCTAAAGTTGTTGTCGCACCATTATAGGGATAAGTATCGAGTACCACATCCGCAATCCCTAAATTCGCTCGGTGAGTTGATTCTAAGGGGTCTTGCGGTAAAAAGCGCAGGCGCGAACAGTCCACACCCTCTTCCTCCCCCAACTCGATAAAAAAGCGTTTAACTGCTTCCTCATCGGCGCCCCCTTTAATCAAAAAATAACTATTTGGTACTTGTGCAATAATCTTGAGCTGTAGCCGCGCCGTATGGGGATGGCGCTTGTACCCAGTCTGAGAGCTAAGATATACAACGGCATCGCCAGGAATATTCAAATCCTCCCGACGCCAAGTCGGTGTATCCGCCTCAAAACCATCCACACCTATATAAGTTTGAGGCAAACGCCAGATTTTTTCACTGTAATAATCTTGGGCAGACTCCGGTAGAACGTAGGGATCGGCAATAAAATAATCAACAGCCGGCAATCCGCAAGCATCCCAACCAAGCCAAGTCACTTGAATCGGCGCGGGTTTAAGCCCTAATACTTCACAACTTACATCTAAGGTAAGGCTGTCGAGATCGATCAAAATATCAACCTCATCCTGATAAATTTTTTCAGCCATTTCCACGCCGGAAATCCCCCCTTTGTGAGATTGGTCAAATAACTCAAGATACCATTCTTTTAACGGGTCTAACCCTTTTACATAAGCCATGAAATAGCCGTTAATTTGAAAGCGATCGCGGTCATGATACTGAATCAGCCAGCGTGCCAGCCAGCCCACAGAATGCCTGCCCAAACAATGAGAAACATAGCCAATCTTCAAACGCTTACCAGACTCACTTGAGCTTTTCCGAGCTAAGTGTCCTTTTCGGAAACGCTCGGCCCGATCTTTAGCATAGACTTGAATATTAGCTTGGCAGAGCTGAGCAACTTGGTTGTGAATTTGTCTATTAGTTTCTGCCCGATCCTGAATGTATGGAAAAAAGAAAGTTGTGCAAAACAGATTTTGAGTTCTAACTGAATCAAGGGAAAGCGACTGTTGAGCTACCAGTAACCCAAGCTGTGCTTGGTGTCTCTCGATCACCTCACCAACCTCTTCCCAATATCCCGTCGCACCCAAAAGCCCTCGAAGAATCTTGTGATTCCCATAAACTTTATCTGGCAATTCCTCTGCCAACGAATAGCACAATTTAGCAACTTCTATGCCTTTATCATATTGCCGAGAACTTTGATAAACAGTAGCCAAATGGTGCATAATCGCCAACCGCTGTAAAATATCCAGCTTTTCAGGATCTAAACGGGCGCAGGCCTCAACAAAGCGAGCTGCTAGTTGCGGCAATACTGCCCCAATTTCAAGAGCTGCTTGAAAAACTGTTTGCAAAAAAATGTGAGGCTCATAGGCATAAGCCACACAGGCTTCCGCTAATTCCAGGGATGACGGGTGCAGGGGAGCGCGATCTAAAACACTCTTCAAAACTTCCATTAATAGCAGAAAATCTACTTCAATCGGTGGCTCTGACTTGAGAATTTCAATCACGCCTAAAGAATTTAGTTGGTCTCCTGTGTAATTTTCAAGTAAGATGGAAAGCCCAATCAAATGCAAGAGGTTATTAATGTCAGTTGGGTTGATTTCTCTTATATGCTGGCGGATTGCCCAAGCCACTGAATAGTCTTCGAGATTTGCTTGCCGCTCGGCTTCTGTTTGCAGCACTTGAATCAATTCCACTGTCTCGATCTCTACTTCTTCCAGCTCTCCATCTGCCATGCCTAACAGCCAAGTCGTTTGAGCTTCTAGTTCTTGCCCTTGCAACAGCAACATCAACCCCAAATACCAGTAGTAAGACTTGATTTCGGGTTCGGCTTCGATTGCCTGTTCATAAAGATTCCCAGCCTGACCGTAATTTTTTTGGAGCAAGTATTTATGAGCTTGTTGCTGCCAATCGACCGACAGAGTGGATATAGAGTTATCAATCATAAAAGTAAAAATTTGATGAGAAAGCATAAAGAGATTGAGCAGCGCAAGTAGACGCTATCCAATCTCTTAAAAATTTTAGGTTAGGCAAACAAAAAACCTGAATGAGACGATGCCTTTCCTACTTCTTGACTTCCTCGCTATCTCCTGTACAGCTTACAGCCGCCGGGTTAGTAACAGCACCCAGTGCGCTCTGAGTAGTAGCCTTAGTCACGCACAATACTGCCACAGTAGTTGATTCGCTCGTAGCTGTATTTCCAGATAGAACTACGCTGCCTGTATAGGCTCTGAGTGCCGTGACGATTGGTATTGCTTGATTCCCTGCATACTGGTTTGTCTGGCTGACGATGGTATAAGTGAAATTACTTGTTTGAGTCTTGATGCCAAGTCCAAGTAAATTTATATCAGAGATGAACCCACCCACTTCCGCGACTTTAGCTTGCTGTGCCCGGTTCATCGAACCCGCGTACTGCTTGGCTTCTGACTCCTTAGCTTTGTTGGCTTGGTTGAGGAAGGAAGGCAAAGCGATAGCAGAAAGAATCCCGATAATGATAATAACGACCAGCAGTTCAATCAGCGTGAAACCCTTATCCTGCTTTCTCTTCTGTAGGTGTTGCAGGAACTTTGCTTTAAATTCAGTCTTCATGAGTTGTTTCTCCTAGAGGGGCGGGATGCTTGATTTCTAACTTCTAAAAGTAACTTACCCATTTGCGCTAGTTTTCATATCATCCGCCACCATTTTTTTATTTCCTCAACTATAGCGCTCCAAAAACACGTAAAGAAAGGCTTCTAGCCTACTCAACAGTTCAGTGACTTCTTCAAAAGCTGTATCTGGGCTAACAGCCTCCAGAGTAGCGGGCTGCACCGGTCTGAGCTTGAGCCAGCGTTCTGCCAAGGAGAGGGCAGAAGCAGATCCCTCCCACAAAGGTAGCAGACAAGCTGCCTTCATACTCTCGATCGCCAGCGGAACTGTTGTGGGCAAAGGTACATAACGGCTAATGGTGAAAGGTTTTTGGTTAGCAATGCAGTCGAGCAGGTCTTCTTTTGCCTGAGGAGTCCTTAGCTGAGGATGCAGGTGTACCTGTGCTTGCTGCCAGTCCGCCACATCCCATTCCGAAACAGGTAGAAATGAGTGAGCCTGGTTGCTGTGACCGCACCAAAAATCAATCAAACGGTGGACGGGATGTAATAGTTCAAACAAGTGAAGCCGCTCTTCCACAGAAATTTCTGGGAGGCTCATGGCTAGAAATGCAGGCAAGTTATCTGTATCTTTGAACAGTTCGAGTAATTCCCAGTGCCGCCAAGCCACCATGCTGACGAGTTCTAAATCTGTAGCTCTCAAGGCTGCAAACACTTCAGGAATGGTATAGCCTTTGTCCCCTTGTAATAAATAATTCATTAGCACCCGCTCTTCCTGTTGTTCAAGATCGGGACCCCAAGCTACTCGCTTCAGTATGACTTCATCTTTCAAAGCTTTCATCGTTTCTCTGGTTAAATCAATCTCTAATTCGCCCGGATTTCCATCCATTAAACCCATTATTTTAAACATCTTTTGAGCTCTAAAATAGCTGGCTCGCTGAAATAAACTGTGGAGATTGGTACGGATAATGCCCTCGGGTTTCAGCACTGATTTCATTGCTTGCAAACCCCCAACAGGATCTGGCAATAGATAAAGAACCTCGTCATTGTTTATATAGTCAAACTGTAGACCTAAGCCTGGTAGTTCTTCTATCGGCATAGCATAAAATTCTGCATTTTTAAAGCCGTGATATTCCAATCGTTGGCGGGCTAACTTAACTGATTCTTCTGATAGATCAATTCCCACGATTCTCGACCCTGGATTTGCTTCTGCCAAGACCAAGGCTTTGTACCCACTACCACAGCCGGCATCCAAAATAACTTTTCCTTGAGTTTCTATTAGTTTTTGATTCCTTAAATAGTAAGGCGTGACTAAGTTATGAATATAAAGCAACTCATACTGATCCTTAGGAGATTCTTCGAGTGGAGTTCTGGGGTAACAAACAGTATCGAATTGCTGACGAATTTTTTCTATTCCCTCAACATATTTATCTTTCATGCTGAAATTATCCTGATGCTGACTTGAGGGTGGTAGATCAATTTTCTCTAGTTCTGTAGCGAGTTCGGCAATATTCTCTGACAGAGGATACATATGCTGGTACTGAAGGATTTGTTTGCCTATCAAAGCCAAACGCCCTTCAAAATTAGGAGTAACGGATGGGTCAAGTAAGGGAGTTTTATAAGGCTCAACATCACACCTTTGAAATTCAAAAGCTAAGCTGATGCGCGGATGAGGCGCTCTTTCGCTGCTGCGGCCTCCCCAGTGCAATACTGCGTGATTCCAACACAAAACAGAACCCGCAGTTGCGGGCAATGCACGAATGTCTTGAAAGTTGATACTTTCCTTTTTTTCACCTTTTTTGATGTTACCATAATTGGCATCAAAAGGAGCTGGCAGGATGTACATACATCCATTGAGTGGGATGGCATCGCTGAGGGGAATCCAGATGGTTACACACTTGGGCATTCCGTCTGGTAAAAGAGTATTTTCGGTGTTGTCGCGGTGTGGCTGCCATCCTTTTTCGGCATTAGTAGTGTCGATGTACCAACTCCAAAAAGCGGGCAACTGTTGATACTCCTCACCGAGGATAGCTGATAATATTTGCGACAACCGAGAAAAAGTATGCCAAAACTCATCGTAAATGAAGGCGAATGGCACAGGCCAGCCTGACTCTCGCAGTTTTTCTATGCCAGCAGCCATCCGCGAAATCTCTGCTTCAGACAAAAATGAATCGAGTTGAAAGTAGCCTTCTTTTTTGAGATTGAACAACAGTTTGTCGATGTGTTCTTGCTCAATTGAAAGAACACTTCCAGATACTGAAGTAACATCTTCACTTACGGTTAGCTGCGGATTCAGATTTTTCCAATATTCGGGATTTTGAGCTTGCTCTAAAAGATTTTTGAGGCTAATCATCGGTTTTGGCTGTGTCTCCGGTGAGTTGACGACTGATAATTTATCACTTTTTCCGGTAGGATGCTTTACCAGTTTGAACGATCGCGAGCAAATAGGTCTGATCTTGCGGAGTTAGGTTAATGTAGGAAATCTCATTGATGCGAATCTACCTTTAAAATAAAGCTTACCCAAAATTATCATAAATATTATCAGCACTCCCGGCACGATCGATCGCACTTTTCCCCAAACCCCACACTCAACAAGACCACAGCTTTGCCATAATAGTTAAGGTCAAAGTTTCCCGCCCCGCGCCAAACCGGATTATACAACCAACCAGCACATCAATGAACACCAACTCAAAGTATTCACCGGGCCGCCCTTTCCCTGGCCATCAAGTACGCAGGGCCTAGCTTATCCATCCCCTCCACCAACTTCAACGCCCCGATCGCCCGCCGTGTTTCCCCCAGCCCGATCGTAGCAGCTATCCTCGGCTGGCGGGCATCGCAACAGCCAAGATACGAGATGGAGGGCGATCGTCCGTACCACGGTTTGCTACTTTGCTCTCAATCGAGCCCCTCTCCTAAGATTCGATCCAGAAAACCAGAAACTGAAACAATCTTAGTATTGCCCAAAGTTTCTACCTCAGTAAAATCTCGATCGCCAGTTATTAAAAAATCTGCATTACCAGCCAAAGCACAAGCAAGAAATTTAGCATCTTTCCTATCTCTAGGAAAATCCACCTCAACCTCCACCTCGATCGACTGCGTTACCGTATCAAAAATCTCCCACCACTCTTCTATCACTTCCTGGCTTAGCTTAAACTTGGGACGTAACAAAACATCCTTATATTCTGCTAGAATTTCTAGTGATACCAGCCACTTCCAGTCCGGGCGATCGATGATTGACTGAATCGCTCTTTTGGGCATCCCTCCCCTCAAGATCGCAGATACTAAAATATTAGTATCAACAACAATCTTCATTCGCCTCTCCGGTAAGATTCAATCTCCATTGTAATCTCCTCCTCTGTAATTTCTTGAACGTCTGGTATAGCTTGCGTTTTATCAAATAAGTTCTTTACTTTACGAGCAATGATTCGGCGACTATTTTGCTCAGATAAAAGCCTTAACGCTTCTCTCAGCACCGCTTCTACATTTTCATATTTTCCCGTGTCTAACTCAGATTGGATCAACTGTTCTAATTCTGGGTTTAAAACAACATTCATCGTCACTTTCCTGTTAAAAACTGTAATGTGCCGCAGTCATGACAGAGACTTGGCATAATAGTCTCAATATCTAATTATACAACCAACCAGCACATCCATGAATACCAACATCAGCCCCATCCTCAAAGTATTCTGCTTCTCCGCCGCGTTTTCCCTGGCCATCAAGTACGCAGGGCCCAGCCTATCCATAGCCTCAACCGACTTCAACGCCCTGATCGCCGTGTTTACCCCCAGTATCATCCTAGCTGCGATTCTGGGCTGGCGGGCATGGCAACAGCAGCCGAGGTAGGAGTTGAGGAGTCGCACAAAACACCAAAAGCCGCACAATACCAAACAATACAGGACAGACGATCGCATGGATCTAACCACCTTGAATCTCAAACCCTTAAACTTGCTCATTTTCCCCGATTGGAGCCAACCAGAAGAATTACTGTATTTAGAGTTGGCCGCAATTATTAAAAGTATTGTCACTCATCGCGATCGCCATAATCTAGCTCTTTTAATAGATAGTACCGAAATTTCAGAAGACTCGGAGTTAGACGCTGATTTAATTTTATCCGGGATTCTCATGAATCTCTGCATGGAAGAAGATTTAGACTCAAGCGTCGAACCGGAAATTATTTTATTAGCAAACCTCAGTCAAAGCCAGTGGCAAACTCTTCTGCCACAGATTCAATATAGAATTAAGTTAAAGGCAGAAAATCACCATACAATAGCCGACTCTGGAACCGAAAAAATCCCTGTAGTGGAACTGGAACAACTTAGTGATATCGCCCTTGACTCCGAAGCATTGGTGTTGAAAAAATTTGGCAGCCAACTCTACACTCAAGGAAGATACGAAGCAGCCATCAAGCACTATCAAAGGTTTTTAGCATCCCAGACAGGAGATATAGAACTGTATTCTAACTTCAGCGAGTGTTTGAGGAACCTTAACAGAACCGAAGAGGCGATCGCAATTCTCGAACAAGGCATTCGCCATTACCCAACAGCCGGACAACTGCACTTTGAAATCATCAAAATTTGCCAGCAAAACGGACGCACTCAGCAAGCTATATCGAGTGCAGAAACAGCCACCAAAATCCTGCCAGACGAATATGTTTTTAAACTTTTTAAACATTTAACACTGCCGATTGTTTACGACACCTCAGATGAAATCCTATTTTACAAGGAAAGATATGTCCAAGAATTAGAAATATTAATTCAGCAAACCTCTCTAAACAACCCCCACGAAAAAATTAATGCTTTGCGTGGTTTTGGTAGTTTCACTAATTTCTACCTAGCCTATCAAGCCCACAATGTTGTGGAATCCCAATCAAAATATGCCAATTTAGTTCATCAAATTATGGCCGCCAACTATCCCGAGTGGGTGGAACCGCGACAGATGCCTCCGCTGCCGGAAAATGGGAAAATTAGAGTCGGTTATGTTTCTAGTTACTTGCATTCTTACAGCGGCACTTTATGGTTGACCGGCTGGTTGCGCTATGCCGATACGAAACAAATAGAAATTTACTGTTACTACACAGGTAACGAACCAGATATAATTACAGAACAATTTCGCCAATACAGCCATTTATTCCGCCACATTCCTCACAACTTAGAAGCTGTATGCCAACAAATTATTGATGACAAATTGCATATTCTGGTATTCCCTGAAATTGGCATGGATGCACCAACTATCCAAATAGCAGCTTTGCGCCTCGCACCCGTGCAATGTTCGGCGTGGGGACATCCTGTCACCTCAGGTTTGCCCACAGTTGACTATTTTATTTCCAGCGAATTGATGGAACCGGAAAATGCACAATCGCATTACTCAGAAACCTTAGTTAAGTTGCCTAATATTGGGGTTTCCTACCCAAAACCACTCGTGGGAGAATTAAACAACAGTCGCTTAGATTTTGACCTCCGAGAAGATGCAATAATTTACTTTTGCTGCCAAGCTCCTTTCAAATACTTACCGCAATATGATTTTATTTTAGCAGAAATTGCCCGCCGCGTTCCGCAAGCTCTGTTTATTTTTCCGCGCGGCGAACTGTTGCGAAAACGGCTCAAGCGGGCTTTTGGTGCCGTCAATCTCGACAGCGAAGATTACTGTCTGTTCCGAGCAATTGCAACTCGACAAGAGTATATAGCCATGAACTTTCTTGCCGATGTTTTCTTGGATACTTTCACTTGGTCGGGGGGCAATACGTCTTTGGAGGCGATCGCCTGCAATTTACCTATAGTAACCTGTCCGGGAGAATTTATGCGGGGACTGCACGCTTATAGCTTTCTCAAGATGCTGGGAGTGACAGACACAATTGCCCAAAACGAAGCAGAGTATATTGAAATTGCTGTTAAGTTGGGTAAAGATTCGGAGTGGCGGCGAGATATTGGACAACGCATGAGTCAGCGACACGATTATTTGTTTGACGATCGAGTTTGCGTGACTGCTTTAGAAGCTTTTTATCAAAAAGTTGTTCGAGAAAGACTTGAAAATTAAAGCAATCTTATTTCCTATCCCTGGGAGCTCCGGTAAGTTTCAATCTCGACTGCAATCTCCTCCTCGATAATTTCTTGAACCTCTGGTATATCTTGAGTTTTGTCAAATAATTCCTTGACTTTGCGAGCGATGATTTGGCGAGTATTTTGCTCACATAAAAGCCTCAAAGCTTTTCTTAGCACCGCTTCTACATTTTCATATTTTCCAGTGTGTAACTGAGATTGAATCAACTGTTCTAATTCTGGGTTTAAAACAATATTCATCGCCTATTTCCTGTTAAAAAATGTTGAGATATAGATGAAAACACCGCCCTGGCACTAAAAGAGAGATCCTAGATTTTTAAGTCGGCATAATATCGTCGAGTTTCAGTTGTAAATCTGGAAACAAGCAAGAAGAAATAGTATCTCCCAAGCGATATTGCTGCTGCTGGTATGCACCATTAACTAATTGGCAGACTGTGAAAGTCGGTTGCTTTGGATTGCCAATAAATTGCCAACCACCCAAGCCCCGAAAGTCCACAATCCAATATTCGGGGATATTCAAAAAAGCATACTCTTCCACTTTTCTTGCATAATCATCTTGCCAATTAGTGCTGACCACTTCAGCAACAAGCTTAATGGTACTACCGTTACAAATAACTGGTTCTTTTTGCCAAAGTGGTTCTTGACTTAGTTCTGCTTTATCTAAAATAATTATGTCAGGACGGAGCGCTGTAGCTTCAGCATATAGTGGTTTTATTAGACAATTTTTGGGTACCAACCAGTTGAAGTTATCCCGAAAAATTTCGACATAAATTCTCCCCGCAATGCTCCCGGCAACAGCTTCGTGAGGACCAGTAGGTTCCATGTCTCTGAGTTCTCCATCAATTAGTTCATAGCGTGTATTATCCCCATATTGGGAGATAAACTCCTCAAAGCTAAATAATTTTGGTGTAGTGTAGGTCATAGATCGTGTTTTAACGGGATGTAATTTAATTGTAAGTTATGCGATCGCGCTCCCAGCTTGACAATTTCGCCCGATCGCCCTTATCGCCCTGTTTGCCCCACTATCATTATAGATGCACTTCTAGACTGGCGAACCCAACCCACTCAAACCAAATTAAGCATAAACAATAAGTTCGATCGCCCTAACCGACAATTCCCCTCCGAAACTCCCTCATCGCTTCCACACTCGAAGCCATCAGCAAGCAGCGACACAGTAAATTAATATCTAAATCTGGCAAAACAACACTTGCAGAAATTTTTGCATAACCCTCAGAACCCAAACGATACATAGCCAATACACCATCTTCCCAGAACCTGACTTCAGACACTCCCAATACTCGATAGCGCTCCAATTTTCTCACAGTACCGCTAGTGAAGACTACTTCGATACATAAATCTGGAGGAGAATTGGGGGTTATACGTCTGCCAATAAAATAAGATTCATCAGCTTGTACAGACACTACCCCTTCCGTTTCTTGGGTAAAGCTTCCCGTAGGTGCAAACTCAATTTCATTTTCGGCGCAGTAGATAGCCAGCAGCGTACAAATTGTTCTACTAAAAAATTCGTGTTCCGGGGAAACTGCCAAAATTTCTACCTCTCCTTTGTAATAAAACAACTTGATTCCAGGAGAGTCAGAAAACCCCTGTTCAATTAATTTGAACTGTTCCCAGCTAATCCCAGAATGAATGAATCGTTGGTCTAGTGGTCGTAAAAGTGTCTGTGTCATCATGCGAACCTCTATCAAACTATTGGAATAATCTTAAACAATCATCATTTAGAGTGCATCTAGTTTTTCAAGAGGGCGAAGCATGACCGCATATAAGTTATTAGTTATCATCTCATATTGATTTCGGTCATGCTTCGCCCCTACAAAGATATTTGCCTTGCGCCAGATGCACCCATCATTTACCTCTCCGGTAAGCTGTAATCTTTCCTGCAATCTCCTAATTCATCGCCTATTTTTTGTTAAAATTTATCAAGTGCGATCGCACTTCCAGCTTGGCTAAATTTGTTCGATCGCCCTTTCGTTACCTTCCAACCCCACATCCAGCGCCAGTAAAGACTTGTCAAAATAGTCTCAATGCCTAATTATACAACTCAAGGTCAATTCTAGGGACAAGACGGCCCTCGAAAGAGCGATCGCACTTCTGGCAGTAGAGACACAATCGAGAAGCGCGATCGAGCTACACTTGTCTAAAGGCAACTAAATCCCAGCCCAGCACAACCATCAAAACCCAAATAGAGGCCATCACCATGATTCAAGCCCTACCAGAATTTGTAACATTCGATGAATTCATTGACTGGTGTCCTGAAAACTCAGAACACCACTATGAATTGCACAATGGAGAGATTGTTGAAATGCCAAAAGCAACAGGCAAACATTCTAAAGTCGCCGGTTTTACCGTACTGAAGGTAGGAATTGAGATTGAGCGCCTCAATTTACCGTACTTCATCCCCAAAGAATCTGTCATCAAACCCATCAGCGAGGAATCGGGGTATGAACCAGATATTATTGTACTCAACGAACAAGCAATTGTAAACGAGCCGCGATGGGAGAAATCATCAATTATCACAAGGGGTTCATCAGTACCCCTAATCGTAGAGGTAACTAGCACTAACTGGGGGGATGATTATGCCCTCAAATTAGAGGCGTACGAGGCAATGGGTATTCAGGAATATTGGATTGTAGACTATCTAGGATTGGGTGGAAGACGGTTTATTGGCAATCCCAAACAACCTACTTTTTCAGTTTACCAACTAATTGATGGGGAATATCAAGTTAAACTGTTCCAAGGGGCTGAGGTGATTGAGTCCCCAACTGTCCCAGAATTGAATCTGACAGCGCAGCAGGTGTTCGCCAAAGGGAATTGAGCAGGCTGCGTTGTAGGAGTATATTGTAAAGAGGCGATCGCATTTAAGCTATCTTGTAGAGACGCGAGTGCAAAAGCGTCTAAAGCAAGGTCGGCAATTCCCCGTTATAATATCTAAAAATCGCATGAAGCTAGGACAGTGGATCGGCTTATTAGCCCTCATCGCATCTTGTTACATCCTCTGGCAAATCAGGCAAGCCCTACTGCTGCTGTTTGCCGCCATCGTCTTAGCCACGGCATTAAACAAACTAGCACGCTACTTACAAAAAAAATTCCGGTTCAAAAGGCCGATCGCCGTACTGTGCTCAATTAGTTTCTTATTCCTCGTCTTCGTAGGCTTGTTCCTGATAATTGTACCACCCTTCGCCCTGCAATTCCAACAACTTACCCAAAGAGCCCCTCAAGGAATAGCACGATTAAATGATTGGGTAGATGCAATCGAAACTCGCTTCTCCGGACAAATTGGCCAACGGTTGCCGAATCTTGATGTTAACGACATTATGCGACAACTGCAACCTTTATTCAACCAACTCGTTGGGGGTGCAGGAGCCTTTGTCGGCAACACATTAGGTGTCATTCTGAGCTTTTTGCTGGTCTTAGTTTTGACCTTAATGACCTTAGCAGATCCCCTCTCTTACCGCAAAGCATTTATACAACTATTTCCCTCGTTTTACCGCCGACGAATCGAGGGTATTTTAGATGAATGCGAAATAGCTCTAGGTCGATGGGTAATTGGTGCGTTAATTAGCATGAGTGTGATTGCTTTTTTGAGCTTAATTGGTTTGTCAGTTTTGCAAGTTCCCCTACCGTTAGCTCACGCTGTAGTAGCAGGATTTCTGAACTTGATTCCGAATATTGGCCCTACTATCAGCGTCATTCCGCCAATGACGATCGCACTTTTAGACTCTCCCTTAAAATCAGGTTTAGTTCTCATTCTTTACTTTCTAATTCAACAGTTTGAAAGCAACATCCTCACGCCTTACGTCATGGCACAGCAAGTATCGCTGCTGCCAGCAGTAACATTAATAGCTCAAGTATTCTTCGCCACCTTCTTTGGATTTTTAGGCTTATTGCTAGCCCTCCCCCTCACAGTTGTCGCTCAAGTTTGGATTAGGGAAGCGCTAATTAAAGACATTCTCAACCAGTGGAATGCTAATCCTCAAAGGTTGGCCGCAATTGATTCGGCTATCGACGAAGAATATGAATCTATAGGAGTCACACAAAGCAGGTCAGAAAAGTTACCCGAACACAAACCAGACATCCCTGATGATGCTAAAAATGACGAGACTGCCAATCAATAATTCAGGTTTGTAGTCAGGACTTCAGTCCTTCTTTATCCCCAGATAGAGGACTGAAATCCTCACAGGTTTGTAGTCAGGACTTCAGTCCTTCTTTATCCCCAGATAGAGGACTGAAGTCCTCACTACCAACTGAGTAAATGACGCTGCTGATAAAATTGAATAATTCAGGTTTGTAGTCAGGACTTCAGTCCTTCTTTATTCCAGATAGAGGACTGAAGTCCTCACTACAAACTTAGTAAGCTTATGGTACCGCGACCGTTGAATAACTATCTTAAGCCATAGCATTTTAAACCGCATCAATTCAATTTTGTAGTCAGGACTTCAGTCCTTCTTTCTTCTAGATAGAGGACTGAAGTCCTCACTACAAACTTAGTAAACTTATGGTACGCTCGCCCTTCACTAACTATCTTAAACCATAGCACTCTAAACCGCATCTTTTCCAGCGCTAAAAATCTGTTGCACCGTCAAATTCAATTCTGGAAATGTGGGCGAAACAATTTTATCGTTCCCCCGAAACTGACTAACTTGATACTCGCCATCAACCAAATGGTGAACAAAAAAAGTAGGTTGTTTCGGATTGCCAATATAGCGTCTGCCGCCCAGTCCCAAATAGTCGGCAATCCAGTATTCAGAAATGCCCAAAGCTTCGTAATCTACCAACTTGTAGCCATAATCATCCCGCCAATTGGTACTGACAACCTCCACAATTAGCCGGACAGAACTACCCATTGTAATGATAGATTCCTTTTTCCATCTCGGTTCGCTGTCCGTCCCTTGTCTGTCCAAAACGATCGCATCCGGTTCGTAACCAGATAACTCGTTATCAGCTTTAACCACGCATTCCTTGGGAACGAAGTAGGGCAATTTCAGTCTCTCGATTTCAATCCCTAGCTTCAGGCAAAGGAAGCCAGCTACTTCTGAATGTTCTCCGGTTGCTTTAGGCATCTCAACAATAGCTCCATTGTGCAGTTCGTAACGGTTTATCGAATTTTCAGGATACCAGTCAATAAATTCATCGAACGTGACTGGTTTTAATATCGCTTGAGTCATCGAGTTCGCTCCTTATATTATTTATTTATGTAGGACTTATGCAATCATCCTCAGAAACCCGGTTTCTGACCATATTTATCGCGATCGAACCCAAGATTTTCGTAGAAACCGGGTTTCTTAGCCTCATTCTTATTATGATATTATCAGATCCGTTATAATGTCTTCCTTTCATTTTAAATCTAGCCCGATCGCCAAAACTGCATTTGTGCGATCGACATTCCATGAAACTAAAATCTAAAAACTAAAATCTAAAATAGTCTTATGAGATCGATCGACGAAATCAACGATAAAATCAGCCAAGGCAAAGCCACAGTCTGGACAATCGAAGAACTCAAAACCCGAGTCAGAGAAACCAGCATTAGCCAAGCAGCAAAAGAAGTCGATGTGATTACCGCAGGCACTTTCGAGCCCATGGAATCCTCAGGCGCCATCATCAACCTCGGCCATACCGACCCCCCGATAAAAATCCGCCAGTGCTGGCTGGACGGCGTTTTAGCCTACTCCGGCTTCGGCGCCGTAGACCTGTACCTGGGAGCCACCCAAGTAGCCGAAGACGGCGAAGAATCGCGAGAACGGGGCGGCGGACACGTCATCGAAGACTTAATCGCCGGCAAACCCGTGCAGTTGCGGGCGATCGGGCAAGTCACAGACTGCTATCCCCGCGCCTCCTTTGAAACCACGATTACCCGCGATACCATCAACCAGTTTTATTTATTCAATCCCCGGAACGCCTATCAAAACTTTATTGTAGGAGTCAACGGGGGCGATCGCCCGCTGTTCACCTACCTCGGCCCCCTGCAACCGAACCTCGGCAACGCCGTCTATTCGAGCCTGGGAGCCATGTCGCCGCTGCTAAACGACCCCCACCTCGAACTGATCGGCATCGGCACCCGCATCTTCCTAGGAGGCGCTCAGGGCTACATCACCTGGGAAGGAACCCAACACTTCCCGCTGCAAAAACGGCAGCCCAACGGGACTCCGATCGGCCCAGCCGCCACCCTCGCCCTCATCGGCGACGCCAAACAGATGAACTCCAAATGGGTGCGGGGCTGCTACTTCAAAAACTACGGCCCATCGCTAATGCTGGGAGTCGGCATCCCTTTTCCTGTTTTAAACGAAACAGTCGTCGCCCACTGTGCAGTCTCAGACAAAAAAATAGTAGCGCCGGTGGTAGATTTCTCTATCCCCCGGCGCGTGCGTCCCACCTTTGGTTTAGTCAGTTACGCTCAATTAAAAACTGGTCGTATTCTCATCGAGGGTAAACCCGTGCGGGCCGCCCCGCTGGCGAGTATGTTTCTCTCGCGGCAAGTAGCATTGGAATTGAAGCAGCAAATTGAAGCGGGTCAATTTACCCTCACGGCCCCAGTTGCTCCCCTACCAGTCGATCGAGTATTTCTCCCGCAAGATTTGTGGGGGGCACAAGTCAGGCTGGAATAGACAATTCGTAGACTAAAGTCATGGATTATAACTTGAATGAACCACGAGAGGATATTCAAAGATGATCGACGAGAACCAGTCTAAATTCACTGATGAGGAGGTTGCTAATGCTGAGGTACAGATTTTTGAACACACAAAGAGAATTGAGTTCTATCTGACGGAATATTCCATTGAGCTTCTGGCCCAAAAGATGCAGAATGGAGATTTCGAGATTCCGGCCTACCAGCGCGAGTTCACATGGGAACCAGAGCGCAAATCCCGGTTCATTGAGTCGGTATTGATGGGGCTTCCGATCCCTTTCCTCTTCTTTTGGGAAAGCCCGTCAACAGGTAAGCTTGAAATTGTTGATGGTTCACAGCGCCTGAGAACGATTCAGGAGTTCGTTCTTGGTGACTTTCCCCTAGGTGACTTGGAAGAACTATCGCTACTGACCGGATTTCGATTCAAAGATCTACCCGAATCTCGGCAACGAAAAATCAAGAACCGTTCCATTAGGGGGATCGTGCTCAATGAACACGCCGATGAGCAAGCACGATTCGATCTTTTCGATCGAATTAACACAGGAAGCAAGGTCGCGAACAAGGCTGAGGTGCGTCGAGGTGCGTTAGGAGGTGCTTTCCTCGACCTTGTGATTTCACTCGCCCAAGAGCCGAGCTTTGAAGAACTTGCACCAATATCTGACAAGCTTTTATTAGAGCGTGAGAGAGAAGAACTCGTTACACGATTCTTCGCTTACGGTGATGGACTGGAGACATACAAAGACAGAGTGTCGCCATTTCTTTTCACCTACACGAAGAAGATGAACGATCGCTTTAAAGATAACCCAGCAGAAATTGAGTCCTATCGGCAACGCTTCAGGGACATGATAGACTTTGTATCGCGCAACTTCCCGTCGGGTTTCCGCAAAGCACCTAAAGGTAAGGCTACACCCCGATCGCGTTTTGAAGCTATAGCCATTGGAAGCTATCTGGCACTTCAGCAACGGCCTGAGATAGCCAACCAATCGATCGAAGTTGAAGAATGGTTGAATAGCAAGGACTTTACAAAAGTGACCGGAGCAGACGGTGCGAACGCCATAGGCAGACTCAGGGCTCGTATAAATTTCGTTCGCGATCGTTTACTTGGAGATTGAGGATGGAGGATTTGAGCCAAGCTTTTGAAGAGCGTTTACAGGAAATCGAAACTTACCTTGACCTGCTTGAATCCATACAGCAACAAGTGCAGGGAGGATCTCCACAAATCGGGGAAGCTACAATCACTCCACAACAGCAGAAAATCCTCTATTCGAGTGTTTACTTACAGCTCTACAATCTTGTCGAGTCAACGATTACTCGGTGCGTAGATGCCGTATCTCAGGCAGTGGTTAATAACAGCTCGCTGCCCAACGACTTGTCCATTGAGTTGCGCCGCGAGTGGGTGCGATGCACCGCACGCACTCATACCGATATCAACTACGAGAATCGCCTGGAATCTGCATTGAAACTCTGCGATTACCTAGTCCAATCACTTCCCATATCAACTTTTGAAGTTGAAAAAGGTGGAGGTGGAAATTGGGATGATGAAGAGATTTACAAACTTAGCAAACGTCTAGGATTATCCTTAAATATAAGTCGTGATGCTAATCGTGCTGTCAAACAACCATTTCGGGATGACCAAGGCGCACTTTCTCTGATCAAAAGTTTTCGGAACAAACTAGCACACGGTAATCTATCATTTGCAGAGAGTGGCAATAATATTACTGTTAGCGATCTCCGTGACCTCACTGAACGAACAGCATTGTATCTAAGAGAGGTTGTAAATTGCTTCAAGTTATCCATAGATGCACATGAGTTCCTAATGCCGGAGAAGCGACCTAAAGGAGCAAAGCCATGAATCCAGATGCGACTATCATCGGCACTCATATGAGCAAAAAGCCTCATACCGATCGCAGAAGTACAGCAATTAGCTGCATCGATCTATTTTGCGGTTTGGGCGGTCTGACACATGGACTGATCAAAGGAGGTATTCATGTTGTTGCTGGTATTGACATCGATCGACAATGCCGCTTCCCATACGAGAGCAACAACGACGCCCTTTTCGTCGAGCAGGATGTCAGCACTTTATCTGGTGCCCAACTTGCAGACATTTTTGGCGATGCAAAATTGCGTTTACTGGCCGGCTGTGCGCCCTGCCAACCATTCTCGACTTACAGCCGTAAGGGACGGCAGGAACGCCAGGATAGCAAGTGGGCACTGGTATCCGAATTCGGTCGGCTAGTACGGGAGACTCAACCCGAATTCGTGACGATGGAGAATGTACCACAGCTTTTAGAGCATGAAGTTTTCAAGGATTTTTTGAAGGAATTAAAAGGCTATTCGATAGATTGGAGCATTGTAGATTGCGCTCAATATGGAGTTCCACAAACTCGTAAACGGCTGGTGCTACTAGCATCTCGATTCGGAGCTGTAGAATTAGTACCTCCAATTTTTTCCAGACAATCCTGCACAACTGTGCGTGAAGCCATTTCCCATCTACCCGCCCTAGCAGCCGGATGCTCCGATCCAAATGACGCACTTCATACCGCCTCCTCACTCAATGACCTGAACCTCCGCAGAATCAAAGCCTCAAAACCAGGAGGCACATGGCATGACTGGGATGCTTCACTGCTGGCACAATGTCATCGTAAGAAATCCGGACAAACTTATCCTAGCGTTTATGGTCGTATGAAGTGGGACGCCCCGGCTCCAACGATCACAACCCAATGCTTTGGCTACGGTAATGGTCGGTTCGGGCATCCGGAACAGGATCGTGCAATTTCTCTCAGAGAGGCAGCCATCCTTCAGACTTTTCCCGAAAACTACCGCTTTCTGGCTCCTGGCGAGCGAGTCTGTTTCAGCAAACTGGGACGCTTAATAGGAAACGCTGTTCCTGTTCAAATAGGTCAGGTAGTGGCGCAAAGCCTACTCGATCATGTAGAGAAATTTGATAAGTTCCTCAAGTAAAAATGCAAGATTAAAAGTTTTTTAACCTTTAATCTTGCATTTTTACTTGCCTTATTTTTGCCTTATTTTTTATTCTTCGCTGGGTTTAGGCTTCTTAACTGGCTTAGGAAGAGGTTCCTTGGGGACGGCAGGTGCGACTGCTGCCGCCGACTTAATATTAGGGCGTTCTATGCCAGAAGCATCACCGCTGGGTCTAGGAGTAAAGGGACGCTTGCTTCCCCCTCCTTTGTAGCCACCGCCGCCACTAGGCTTGCCGCTTCCGGGGGGGAATTTCCGCTTTTTAATAGGCAGGGCGCCAATATTGTTGGCCTGCTGAATCATCAGACTGTCAGCTTGCAATTTGACGTGGAAATCCCAAAAAAACCCGATCGCCTTTGTGCCTAAATCTCCCTTGAGTTTCAGCTTAAAAAACTTCATCTTGTCATCATTCTTGCGGGGAGCTTGCTTGATTTTGACGATGACATACTTTTCTTGATCTTGCAATTGTTGATAAATCACCTCACCTCTAATCGAAAAATAGCCATCTTCAACATCAGGTTCCGAGGGCGGTAAAGATGCGGTCGATGCTTCGCCGCCCTGCTCAATGTCCCCTGCTTCGAGGTTTTCATCATCAGAGGAAGGTTCGGGAGATTTTTTGAGCGTTTCGGGTTCCCAAACTCCCATAATTTGGGCGTGCAAATTACCGTCTTCTTGCCTGGTGCGGGGATAGACCACCCACAGGTGTTCTTGTTCGAGATCCAGGTGATTTTTGACTAAACTCATGACTCTACCCAGCAAAACTGCGTCAATGGCAGTTCCGTCGGCAGCTATTAGCATACCCCGGGTAAATTGCTCTTCGGATTGCGTGTAGCGGCCCCGCACCAAACCAACAGCTCGATACTGTCTGGGTTCGCTCGGGGGCGGAATCGGGTGCTGGCGCATCACCGAAGCAATGTCATCGGCGGCCTGAGTGTCATTAACGGCAGGCTCGGCGGTGACGATCGCACCGCCCGCAGGTACTGGAGGTGCGGATTTTGGCTCCGATGGTACCGGAGCATTGCTGGGCGGTTCTTTTGGCTTTGTTTTGTCCCGCTCGACAGCCAAATTGTAGCGCGGTCGGTGCAGCGAGTCGGTTGGCGCTGGGGCGTCCGTTGGCGCTGGGGCGTCCGTTGGCGCTGGGGCGTCCGTTGGCGCTGGTGGTTGACTGTTGTCAACAGGTGCAGCCGACGCGGCAGACACAGGACTTTCGTCTGGTGTCTCGGGAACAGAGGCTGTAACTTCGGGCGGATTCACGGCTGTATCGCTTGGCTGAGCCTTGCGAGTGGAAGTAGATTTGGACGATTTGGAAGACCGGTTCGGAGAGGGGTTCATAAAAAACTCCTTGCAGCGGAGACACATCCCTTGAGGGAAATTAGGAATAAACTGAAGAAACTGCTTTAACTACTACTAGCACCAGACTTGAGGCTAGCGCCGCCAAGTTTGATTTTGACCCGTCAACGCCAACTTTGAACGCTTTGACTGCCTTGGGATCGCTAGCTGCTAAACTCCTTGCTGGCAAAGAGTTTGACAGTTGCTAACCCCATGATAAGGTCGATCGCGCGAAAGCTGGCGTTGCCAGCTTGTAGTATTTAGGATATTCAGCTTGCCTATTTTACTTAATCCAATTACCTAGCGGGCCGATCCGCCATGTTTTAGGTAATTTTGAGCTTCACCAAACTCTCATTGGACACTCCTCGGCAGTCTTTGGGGCTGCGGGTATGAGTGTCCAAAATTGTTTGGCGGGCGTGGAGTTGTGGGTCTGTTACCATATTAGCTGCAAGCAAAAGACTGCTTTGTCAATTGGACTTTGAAGTTAAGAACTTTTATGGTTGCATGGATCTGGTTAAATTGCAGATGCCCCTTGGCGATCGGTTAATTTCTAAGAAAACAGTACATTTTAAGCTGGGATAGTGTGAATTTTATGGAGAAAGCAAACAAGCGTCGCGGGTTGATTGGTGTGGTGGTGGTGCTGGCGATCGTCGCTTTTGTGGGATTTAGTTTGCTTCCACCAATTTTGGACAGGATTATCAAGGCCAATCAAGCGCCAAGTCGATCGACTCCAACGCCAACTCAGACAGCCGCATCTAACGAAAAGCAATCGCAGTTGCTGCAAGATCAGGTTCGGGGGTACGAATTGGTTTTGCAGCGGGAACCTGACAATGTAACGGCTTTGCGGGGCTTGTTGCAGGTGCGGCTGGAGTTGATCGGACAAGGAGTGGGAGCAATTAAGGATGTGGTGCCGACTTTGGAAAAGTTGGCTAAACTGAATCCTGAAACTACTGAATACGGGATTTTGCTGGCTCAGGCGAAGGAACGCACGGGCGATCGCGAAGGAGCCGCTGGGGCCTATCGGTCTATTTTAGCGTCTAAGCCCGGGGAGATTGCGGCTTTGCAGGGATTAGTGAATTTGCTGTTGGTGCAGCAGCGGCCCGAAGCTGCGATCGGACTGCTGCAAGATACGCTCAAGGCTGCTCCGGGTGCGAATCAGGCGAAACCGGGAAGTATTGATGTAACTTCGGTGCAGTTGATTTTGGGACAGGTTTATGCGGTGCAGAAACGATACCCAGAGGCGATCGCGATTTACGACGAATCGGCTAAGGCGAATCCGAAAGATTTTCGTCCGACTTTAGCTCATGCGATCGTGTTGAAGGAACAGGGCAAAACAGACGAAGCAAAAACGTTGTTTGATAAAGCTACTGAGCTAGCTCCACCTAACTATAAAGACCAAATTAATCAGTTAGCTAGCGGCACTCCTTCGCCTTCTCCAAAAGCAGATGCGAGTCCCGAACCGGCGGCTCCCGAACCGGCGGCTTCCCCAAGTCCTGAAGGTTCGCTACCTAAGCCTTAAGGATAGTTTTGAGTTTAGAGTGCGTGATAACTGTAGGGACACAGCACTGCTCATTGGTGTCAACAACCAGGTCAAATCTAATCAGAGACTGCTGGCAAGACTATTCAATCTAGATCCCCCCTAACCCCCCTTCTTAAGGGGGGGACAAGACTCTTCTCAAAGTCCCCGCAACGATTCGGGGGATTTAGGGGGATCTAGACTACGATAGAAGCGATATTTTTCAAGGGTTTTAGTCTTAAGTTGACACTAATGAGCAGTGCTGTCTCCCTACCCATGCAGCGTTCTTTAACCTAGATTTGAGATTGCCAATTACCAATAGCTAATTAGGCAAGATATCGGAGGGAATTATGACTACTAGCGTTAACCAAATTGTTCTACCTCCTGCTTTTCCAGACCACACTCAATTACCAGAGTCGGATGGTACTTTTGTGAAAAATTTCCAGGAGCATCCACAAAGTTTAATTTTAACAGATTCGATCGGCCCGATTTTACAGGCACTTCATCCTGATGGACAATATGCGATCGGTCAAGACTGCGGCATTTATTGGCGAGAAACAGAACCACCGGAAAAAGGTGCAGAAGCTCCTGATTGGTTTTACGTTCCCAATGTACCTCCTAATATTGACGGTCAAATTCGCCGTTCCTACGTGCTGTGGCGGGAACACATAGCACCGTTAATTGCTCTGGAATTTGCTAGCGGGAATGGCGATGAAGAGCGCGATCGTACTCCGTTATCTCGCAGCGAGGAAGGGGTAATCACGAAACCTGGCAAGTTTTGGGCCTACGAACGGGTGATGCGAATTCCGTATTACGGCATCTATGAAATTAACAGCGGGCGATTAGAAGTTTATCGGTTGATTGACGGATATTATCAACTTTTAGAACTGAATCAGCGCGGTCATTTTGCGATCGCACCTTTAGGCGTAGAATTGGGACTTTGGCAAGGAAGTTATCAGAATCAAACCATGCTGTGGCTGCGTTGGTGGGATGAGGAAGGTAATTTGCTGTTGATTGGCGATGAAAGAGCTCAATTGGAGAGATTGCGAGGGGAACAACAGCGGGAAAGAGCCGAACAAGAAAGGCTGCGAGCCGACAGTGCAGAACAAGCACGACAAGCTGAATTTCAGGCAAGAAGGGCTGCAATTCCTCGGTTGTTGGGAATGGGTTTGAGTGCCGAACAGGTGGCGGAGGCGTTAGGTTTATCGGTGGAGGAAGTTACGGAGGATGGTGGAGAGTGAGATAGTGAGAGAGAATTGGGGAAAAGGGCGATCGATCTTAATAGACTTCATCGTGGGAACCCATTTTGAGCAATAAAATCGCTTCCTCTTCATCTTCTGGATCGGTGACAAACTCAAATAAAATCCGATAATCATAGTCTATTGAACATGACCAGATACCGATAAATCTCCCGCCAATTTGTGATATCGTTTCCGGTTGCATCAGAATGATTTAACCGCGAAGGCGCAAAGGACGCAAAGGAAGAGAAGAGAGAGATTAATACAGGACGATGAACAGAGGATTTGATATGAGTTCGCAAGCTGGGGTGAAAGCAGTCTTCAGACAAAAGTTCTAGCGTAGCTTCAATTAAAGGGCGAAGTTGAGGATTTTTACGAACTAACTTTTTGAAAGTACGAATAGATTTGGGAGTCCAACCAATTTTCATCAATCATCCAACTCCGCCATAAAATCGGCTACCGAACCAAATTTAACATTGCCCTCAGCATACTCTTGACGAACTTCTGCGATTTCCTTGAGTAATTCATTGCGTCGCTGTTGTCGCAGACGATTCTGAATAATATCTAGAAGCATGGCTTGGTCTTCTAATGATAAAATTTCTACAGCTTCAAGAGCTTGCTGGAATTGAGATGTCTCTGTCGTTTTACTCATATTTATTGTTCAGTAATTTACCAGATTATTTTCATTTCAACCAAGGGTGAACTTTTTTTTGAACATATCTTCCCAATGGTATCCCTAGAATAAAAAAAATAACCACAAACTCTTGGTTTGTGTTGCCGAAAACAGCAAAGAAAACCATTGATAATAGACAAAACCAGAGAATCCAAAAAGCTATTCCACAAATACAACCATCTACTTCACGAAACAGAAAAAATGTAGACTTTTGTGCAGGTTGTGATGGCGCTATTTCTGGAAATGTAAAGCTTCTGGATTCCCGTTATCCACGACGATATTTTGCTTCATGTTCTTCTTTTTTACGCTTATGTTCTTCCCATGAAAGCCATGCCATAAATACACTTGCACAAGCTGCGATAGCTTCCCACATAAATACTGCCTCTTCAGAACCACAATATTTTTTATTAATTTTAGCCAAATTTATCATATCTTAGCATTTTTCACTTCTGCTGTGTGTAAGATTTTCCTTGTTCCCAAATTCAGCAGGGGAACAAGGATTTCACACTAGCTTCTAGTATTTACGTTCCTGCGGCTCAAACATCGTAATCGCCACCGGCATATAAGCCAAATCAATCCCCGCAGGCGAATAATAGGCCAGCGTATGCTTCAAGAAATTGCCATCATCGCGATCGCTAAAATCTTCCCGCGAATGAGCGCCCCGACTTTCCTGCCGGTTCAAAGCTGAAGTTAAAATCATTTTTCCCACGATTATCAAACTCCGCAATTCCAAAGCTTCCACAATTTCCGTATTCCAAGATTTACCCTTGTCGTCTAAGTAAACTTCTTGATATTGTTTTTCCAATTCCTCCAATTTATGCAAACCTGACTGCATCAATTCGGCGCTGCGAAATACTCCGCAATACTCAGTCATCGTATCTTGGAACTTTTGCCGAATTTGGTTGATTCGGTATTGTCCGGGACGGTCTACAAGTGCTTGAATTTGCTGTTGTGTTTCCTGAATGTAACGCTGTTCGTCTACTGTGGGTAACTTGCGATTTTGGACAAATTGTGCGATCGCCGCGCCAGTCACTTTACCGTAAACAACGCATTCTAAAAGCGAGTTGCTGCCCAAACGGTTTGCGCCGTGAACAGAGACGCAAGCTGCTTCGCCGGCGGCAAAGAAACCGTCCACCAAACCCTCAGCGCTGCTGCGAACTTGCCCGCTGACATTAGTCGGAATTCCCCCCATTGAATAGTGAACTGTCGGACGCACGGGCATCGGCTGATTTACGGCATCAATGCCTAACAAACGGTGGGCTTCTTCCCAAGCAAAAGGTATTTTGCTCATGATTTTTTCGCGTCCCATGTGCCGCAAATCGAGGTAGATAAATGGGCCGCCTGCACTACCATTGAGATTAATTCCTCTACCTGCGCGAATTTCTAAGGAAATCGATCGCGATGTAATGTCCCTGGGTGCCAATTCCATGCGCGACGGGGCATAATTGGCCATGAATCGATCGCCCTCGGAATTGATCAAATAAGCGCCTTCGCCCCGCACGGCTTCCGAAATCAACACTCCCACCGGATACAAACCCGTCGGGTGAAACTGCACGAATTCCATATCTTCCAGTGGCAATCCCGCCATCGCCGCCATCGCCAAACCGTCTCCAGTCGAGGCGTAATCGTTCGAGGTGGTGTTGTAAACCCGGCCGTAACCCCCCGTAGCAAACATCACCGCCTTAGCGCGCACGACGGCAATTTCGCCGTCTATCAGGTTAAACATAACTACGCCCTTGGCTTGGCCTGCTTCCAAAATCAGGCGTGTGACATACCACTCTTGATAGATGTGAACTCCACAGCGGCGCAGATTGTTGACTAATTCGTGGAGGATAGCGTGGCCGGTTTTGTCGGCGGCGTAGCAGGTGCGGTTGTGGGAATGTCCGCCGAATGCGCGCTGGGCAATTCTGCCGTCTGGAAGGCGCGAGAAGAGGACTCCCATGTGCTCTAAATCGATGACTACGCCCGGTGCTTCGCGGGTGAGGATTTCTACGGCGTCTTGGTCGGCTAAATAGTCTGAACCTTTTACTGTGTCGAAGGCGTGGGCTTTCCAACTGTCATCTGGATCGACGTTTTGCAGGCTGGAGGCCATGCCGCCTTGGGCTGCGACAGAGTGCGATCGAATCGGGTGAGTTTTGGCAACAACAGCTACCTTTAAACTGGGGTCAGTCCGGGCAATTTCTACGGCTGCGCGGCAACCTGCTAAACCGCCGCCTACGATGATTACGTCGTGTTCTAGCATTTTTTTTAATTATTTTGAGTGTTCTGCTCAACTTATGGTGACGCAAAAAAAAACTTCCTACCAAAAGATCGGGAAGTTTTTTAACTTTTGATTTGAATTGAAAATCAAAGTCTAAAATCTCAAATTGAACTAGCCGACGTTTTGGACTGACCTCTGAGCGGACTGATTTCCCGTTGCAGAAGGTTGATCTTCGGTGGCGGGGTCTACAGAAAGCACTTCAATGTTATTGAGCAGAGTTGTCACGAAAGCAAACAGCAAGAATGGCAGAGACAGCACTAAAATCAAGCCAACTGTAGCCAAGGCGTAGATTTGGCGGGCGCTGCTCCAGAGGGCGAGTGCGGACGCTAGACTCAGGAAGATGACTATCAGCCAAACAATGATTTGACCGTAAATGTCGCCAAAGGTGAGGGTACATTTAAGGCGATAGTTTTGAATGTTATCCATTTGATGCCTCGGGAGATTGCTATTACGACTTGTCGAAAAATACTTTGACAGTGCGTCAATGCCGACTGTAAATTTTTTATTTTAGCTGCTGCAACTTGCTTTTTGCGTTGTTTTAAACATTTTTATAGAAGTTTGCAACAAGACTTTATACATTTGTGCTTCTGACTGGGAAATTTTACCGAAACCAGACTTAAGCACTCCGACAAAGAAACCGGGTTTTTACTGTTTTGGCGCCTGTAACGGGTATTTTCGCAAAAAACCCGGTTTCTGAACCCCCGTGCGTCAGGACTACGACAGAAAGGTACAAGGGGAAAGTCTACTTTTTGACCGATCGCGATTTTTGTAAAGTAATGTTAAGCTGCATGGGTATGGAATCAACGTTTATAGCGTTTTACCTGTGTTTTAGCCCATGTCTTTCGATCGCACATTAATGATTTCGCGCTGTTTCCTGGCTGGTGTGGGAACGCAGATGTTTGTACACCACCAGCAGCGGATTCCGCAAGAGAGTCCGGTACTGGTGGTGAGCAATCACCGCAGTTTCCTAGATCCTGTCGTGTTGACGGTGGCATTGGGTCGATCGATCCGGTTTGCGTGTCATCATTACATGGGTCAAGTTCCGGTGATTCGGGAAATTGTGACGACTTTCGGCGCTTTTCCCTTAGAAGCACCGGAGCACAGACAGCAGCATTTTTTCTCTCAAGCGACGGCGCTGCTACAACGCAGGGAGATGGTGGGGGTGTTTCCTGAGGGTGCAGAACCGATGGTGAACTTTACTCAACCAAATAATATGGGGAAGTTTCAGCGGGGATTTGCTCATTTGGCTTTGCGGGCGCCGGTGCGAGATTTGGCGGTGTTGCCGGTGGCGATTGCTTCGATGGAAGAACAGTCGGTACCGTCGGGGGTACCGCTGAAGTTGTTAAGTTTGTTCGATCCTTCAGAACCTTTGTTCGATCGCGCGGGGTGGCATCCTGTGATAGTTTATCAGCGAGTTAATGTTTTAATTGGCCGCCCTTACTGGATTACAGTCGATAGACAGCAGCAGTATCGAGGCAAAAAAGCCAAAGTAGTTGTTGCTGAACTTACAGAACACTGTCAGGGGGAAATTGCACAATTACTCGATCGAGGGTGTGTTTAAGTCAGTTGACAGTTGACAGTTGACAGTTGACAGTTGACAGTTGACAGTCAAATACCAAATACCAAATACCAAATACCAACTACCAAATACCAACTACCAACTACCAGATTAAGTTTAATCATGCCAACTGCTAACAATAAGGTTCGTTTTCTGTGCCCGAAACCGCCAAAACCCGATCGCCCTTTATTTGTATTTCTGCCGGGTATGGACGGGGGCGGTTTGCTGCTGCGATCGCAAATTCCTAAATTAGCTCCGCATTTCGACATTCGCTGCTTAGCTATACCAGCCGACGACATGGCTAGCTGGGAGGTACTGGTTAAGGAAACAATTGCCTTAATTGAAGCAGAAAAGAAAGTTAATCAGCGACCCGTTTATCTGTGCGGCGAGTCATTTGGGGGATGTTTAGGGATAAAAGTTGTTTTAGAAGCTCCCCAATTGTGCGATCGACTAATTTTAGTAAATCCAGCTTCTTCATTCCGACAACAGCCTTGGGTGCAGTGGGGTTCCCACCTAACTCAGTGGTTGCCGGCAAACCTTTATCCGCTGTCGGTAATCGGTTTGTTGCCGATATTAGCATCACTGGGAAAGATTGGGCGGGACGATCGGCGAGCTTTGCTGGAAGCGATGCAAGCGGTACCGCAACACACGTCTGTGTGGAGATTGGCGTTAGTGCGATCGTTCAATGTTGATGAAAATCAGTTGCGTGCGATCGAACAGCCGACGTTAGTAATTGCTAGCGGTGCCGATCGGCTGCTGCCTTCTATGGCAGAAGGGAAGCTTTTAGTCAAGGTAATTCCGAATGCTGAAATGGTGATGCTGGCTAATAGCGGTCATGCTTGTTTGTTGGAAACAGATGTTGACCTTCATGCGATTATGGAAGCTCACAAATTTTTAACAGAATCCGAAGAATATTTATCATTAGTCAGCAGTCATTAGTCAGCAGTCAGGGAGCATCTCATTTTTGTAATTTTTTTTTAGTGCGAGCGTCCCCGCTCGCGAGCTATATTAAGGTTCTTCCTTACTTGGTATGCTAAACTAACAGTTAAAATGCCAAGTAAGCAAAC
>NZ_JAUBOJ010000010.1:0-25976 GCF_036700185.1 Microcoleus sp. BM001215392
AAATGCCCTGTCGCCCAATCTGGTTAACTGTGGCTTCCACATCCAATTCTACAGGTGGCCCTTCCCGCACGGGACGGCGCAAGTAACGCCAACTTTGCTTCATCTGCCGCCTCGTCACTGGGAAATATTCGGATGTCAGGATGAATTGGCGATCGGAAGTTGCCTCATATTTATTGGTAGCTTGCATCACTGCTTTTGCAGCTTGCACCTCATCTTCTATTGCCTCTATTAATTCAGGATGGGGGGCAGAGATAATAGGTTTGCTTGTTTGCTCAGTTAGTTGTGGTGCTGTTTCCATTATACCAGAATCCTCTGTTTCTGGTGCAGAAATATCTGGTTTTTCTGGGATTGCTGGTATAGCTTCCTGACTCTCTTTGACAATCAATTCAAAGTGATAGTCAAATAGGCGCTTATCCTCAGCAGATTTTACCCATAAAGTTTTGCACAGGCGATATAAGGAAGTGCGATCGCTCGTTCCAAAACCCTTTTGTAAAGCTTCCAGTAACAGCTTATATTCACCGATGCCAAGGGGAAATCCAGCTTCTCGCAGTTGACTAAAAAGCTCAATCAGGGGTAGTTCGTCCATAATAGACTTCTTCAGAATAGAATCATCGTTCAGAAGCAAAACATCCGGCTCATCCTGCCTGCTTCTTAAATATCGCTTGATGACTGACTGAAGGTTACTTCTGCTAACCTTTTCGCCAAATGATGTTGAAAGTTGCTTCCAGAGTTGAGCTCCAACATCATTGATATAATCCAGTGCACGATCGCTAATTTGGGCCATTTCCTGATAGGATTTTCCTTCCCAAGACAGGCGAAAGACAATTTCTTGAACTTCGGTAAAACGCTCGCCATCCATTACAGACTTTACAATTGCCAGTGCTTCATCAACGGTAATTGCTAAATCAAAACTCAGATGTTTAATCACAATTCACCCCCAGCCCGCCTTTGCTTAGCATAGCGATTGTAATCATCCCAGCTTTTCAACAGCACGCCCGGATACAAAAGTTTTTTACCCAATTCATCCAGAACCCGATCTTCAGGATAGTGGCGCAGTATCCGAAACCAATCCATTAATTCACTGGTACTAACTTTTTTGCCAGCTTCTCCCTTGTCTTTCCGCATCTCCTCGCGCAACTGTAAAAACCTGTCAATGATTGCATTTACTAGCGCTTCAGGAGATGCCACAAAGTGAGCATTGATAATCTCAATTAACTGCTGGCGCTTGGGAAATTCAAGATAATGAAACAAGCACCGCCGCAAAAAAGCATCGGGCAAATCTTTCTCATCATTGCTAGTAATAAACACAATCGGTGTTGCCTTAGCTTGAATTTTATCTCCCGTTTCTTCGATGGCAAACCGCTGTTCATCAAGTTCCAAAAGTAGATCGTTAGGAAAATCAATATCAGCCTTGTCTATTTCATCAATCAGCACCACCGTCGTTTGTTCCTTCAGAAAAGCTCGCCCTAACGGCCCCCATTTAATGTAAGTCTCAGATTTATCAATTGCCTGAATTTTATCCTCGCTGAGGCGGCCGGCCGCCGCTAATTGAGCATCCCGCAAACGCCCCACAGCATCATAGGTGTAAAGTCCATCTTTTGCCCTGCTTGTAGACTTAATATTCCAAGTTTCATAAGGCAGTCCTAACTCATAAGCAACAGCACGGGCTAACTTAGTTTTGCCGCACCCCGGTTCTCCTTTAATCAGCAGGGGACGTTCTAATTGAATGGCTAAGTTAACAGCTTCAATTAAATCTTCGTCAGGAAGATAAGGATAAAATATTTGACCGTTTTCATCGATTTCTCCTAGTTGAGGCTGTACTTTACCTGTGTATTTCAAGCCTTCTCTGTTCAGTATTTCAGCCATACTTTCTCCCAGTCATACCAATTACAATCGCACAATTCACAAATCCTGTAGATAGCTTCTTGAGGCAAACCGCCATCGCTGTTTTCCAGAATATATCGCACTGACTCCTCAACTTTAGCAGTCAATTTAAGGGGTAAGTCATCAAGAGCATTTTCAATCCAAAATGTCAAATCTTGTTCGCACAGTAGAGTAATTTTGGGCAGCTTAACGGGGATGTGCGGTTCCCAAGTGGGGGAGAGTGTTTCAGCAAAATCGACACAATCCGATTCTTCAACATAACCGCTATGGTCAATTAAAAACATTAGTAACCCAGACGGCGATTGAGTTACGCCGGACACGCTTTTTACGAGTGGCAACCAAAATTGTCCCATAAATTGACTCATACATTCCTCTGGCATTTCATCGAGTCTATCGAAGATTAAAACCACAGTTCTATTTTGACATAATTGAGCAACTTTATCTATAATTTGTGTCTGTGAAGGTTGATTAATTAAACCGACACGACCGCCTAGTTCTTGCCACAAAGCTTTCGTATAAGTAGCGCGAGATCTTCTATTGATTGTGACTGAAATTACTTTGGCATTTGTCCAATGAGGAACCTGTTTCATCAGCCGATTTAACAGCCATTTTTGACCGCTGTCTTCTTCGCCATGAATCAAATAAGCACCGATGGGATGCTGTTCAACAAATGTTCGGAAGAATTTAACTTGATGAGTATAATTTAACCGCTGTAAAGCTTGGTGAAGTTTATAATAAGATTGTTGAGGTGGAGGTGAAGATAAGTCAGTGGTAGTTGGCATTTTCTGTTCGACTGGAATCCTCCGTAACTGTTCCCATGTAGGGGGTATCATAGCAGGATTTTGGTAGATAACAGGCAACCAATTAGCACAAGGAAACTCATTACCTAGTTCTTCCCGTAATCTATTTTTAGCCTCCTTGACTGCTAAATATAAAGTTTGACCGTTTTGGGAAAAAGCTCGTAAAAAATGCTTCAAAAAATCTTGAGCCACTTTATCTGGGATAGGTTGACGCATCACGATTACTTGCGGAATATTCAAGGCGGCTAAGCTTCTAGCTAATCCTAAGCCATCGCAGGAATTGAATATGGCTAACTTCAACCCCCGATTGATGGCTGTTTTGAGTCCTTCTTGTAATTCTTCTATTGTCAAGAATTCATGATTGTTTATGTAAATGCGTCCGGTTCCTTGTTCAGTTTTACTATGTCCCGCAAAAAAAAGGATGTCCCAATTTTCCTGCCAAAGCTGAGTGCTGATTTCTGAGCGAGGGCGTTGGCATAAAAATAGCGGTTCTTCTACGTTAGGGAGTTGTTTAATTACTCCTTTGTCAGGTTCAAGATCAATTCCCGTACTATCGCCGATAATGGCTAAAATCCTAATCTTTTTATTCAGCGGACTGTTGATAAATTCATACTCTGGCAAGCTGAATGCCATTTCAGCTTGTGGGTAAATTTGAAAAAAATCCCAAAATTGCCAAGGTATCTGTTGCAGTTCCCACAATTCAGTTTGAAAAATTACGCGGATTTGATCTTTATGAGTGCAGTAGGATAACAGTTTGTTCCAGTCCGAATAAAATGGTTCTGATTTCAACCAATCATTAAGAGTATTACTGAAAGCTTGAGAGGCTGTCTTCCAAGACCTCGATGGAGTTGGAAAGCATTTATCGAGCCATTTGCTATAATCGTCAACAATCTCAGGTTTTTCTGGCAGCTTGGTGGGCAGTGCCTTTTGATAAGACTTATTATCGTCTTCGAGCCGCAATGTTATGCTGTTAAAACCTAAATTGAGGTTTCCCGAACCAAAATTGATAATAATTAATTTTCCTATACCCATATTTTGTTAAAGGCGGTTTTGTTAAAGGCGGTTTCGTTTAAGTCCGATCGCCCTTTTTACCCGATTTTTCAAGCATTCCCCCAAACCTCTACAGTACCAGACGATCGCAGCAGAAAGCCCCAGAGGAAAGCATTTCTTCCCCTGGGGCTTTCTATCGCATCAATAATATTCAGCTTTGACTTAAGAACGAGAAGCTTTCAATGCAGCCCGAATTCCATCAGCTTGCACGCTGCGGAGCGCGATCGATCGCGGGTCAACTCGATGGTGTACAGTACCGCAGACGGGACATTCCTCCCGACTTTTTGCTGTCAACCAAACGCTTTGATAAGCGTACTGTCCCGGCGTATCCCCAAACACGCCCGGATAAAACCAGTAATTCGGAACCATCGACAGCGTGAGATAATTTAACCCCGCATCGATCGCCGGATTCAAGAAACCTTTAAGTTTCGCCTCAGCATCCTCCGGCAACAGCAGCGACAGAGCCATTTTCACCGCGACACTGGTAACATGGTGAATATCCGCCGCGATCGCCACTTCACCCATCACTCGACCGTTATTGCCGTAATCCCCATCCGCACTCACCCGTCCCAAATCTGCTTCTGCTTTATGGCGGTTGGCCGTAGCACAAAGATAGCAGGGAGTGCGATCTGGGATAGTCACAATTACCTCTCCTCCTTCGGCACCTTTGTAAAGCCCCACAAACAAAGCAGGTTTGCCGTGAAAATAAGCAAAACGATTGAGAATGCGCTGGGCGGCGGGGTCATCGGTAGTAGCAACTATCAAGTCGGCTTGTTGCACCAAAGCATCAAAGGTTTCAACCTCATAATCCAACAAACTTTTAGGCTGTACCGTCAACTCCAGCAGCGGGTTGATGTGCAGCAGTCGCTTCGCCAGGGCTTCCACTTTCGGATTGCCCAAATCGGTAAAATCGTAGGTAGTGCGACACAGATTCGCTGTTTCAACGGTTTCTGGATCGATGAGAGTGAGAGCACCAACACCGCTGCGAACCAGTTGTTCGGCGAAGTAGGAACCGACAGAACCCGTCCCCGCAATCAACACCCGTTTGCTGCTGATGTGCTGGCTGAGAATTCCTTGACTGCGCGCAAATAATCCTTGCTGGATTTCGGCTGCGGCAATTTTGGGGTCAAGGCCCGAATAGCAACCACTCCAGCCAGCCAAACGCGCGCGATCCGCGTCGGCTGTGATTGGGGACTTTCCCAAAGGGCCGTACACCTTCTGGTAGGGGCCAGAACCTGCGATCGCACTTTTGACTGCTGTTAGCAAACGGTCTTCTGGTGGCGTTTGCAGCGACCAATCTAACTGAATTTGCTCTGTGTTTCCGCCCTCTGGTGTCACCATCAGCAGAGGTGGCGTGACGGGATAAGACTCGCTGACGAGAAACAGCAGTTCCAAACCGCCGTCGAGAATAACGCGACCGGCCGGCATCGCCTTTCCTTCCATTTCGGTGATAAATACTTCCGGTGGTTTACTGCTGCCAAAAGTACGGCAAAGTTGTTGTAGGTTTTCCAACAGCGGTATGCGTTTGGGTGCAGCCGTCGGTTCTAGTGTTTGCAGGATACGGGGTAAATCGCGATCTGACACTTCCTTGACTGGCATCATTTCTACTCGCAAATAATTGCGATCGCGGGAAGCAACATAACAGGAAATTTTACCTTGTGCGATCGGCAATTCGTGCTCGCGCAACTGCCCCCAAGGACGCTGTAAAGTCACAATCGGAGCGATAAAGTAGGGAATGTGAGGGTTGAGGTTCAGCCCTTCTAGCATCGCAGTTTCATCGGGGCCGGAAGGTTGGTCTAGACCGCCTGGGTGGGAGTGAATAACGCCTTTAAACTCCAGTCCTTGATTGAGTTCTAGCTGCTGCACCCGCTGAGTTAATTGCGGGGATGGAAGATAGCTTGCACCGCTGGTATGGGCTTCTTCGTCTAGGAGAAAATGGGTGATAATTGACTGACCTACGGGGCCTAGAATTGCCCCTCCGCGTTCGGGAGGATGGTTGGCGATCTCAGTTTCAATGTCGTGCAAAACTGACTGTGAAATGTATAACATCATGGTTTTAAGTTGAGAGTAGGTAAATTTTGGGAACCCAGAAACCGGGTTTTTGGCTAAATACTTCGTTGCAGCCGACAGATGCGGTAAAAACCCGGTTTCTTTGGTCGGAGTGGGTCGGCTGCGATCGCCCTTTTAGAGGTTGTTGATGGAGAATGGGAATAGATCGGTACGCAGATAACTGCTGAAGCCAGTTGCCCAGAGGACTGATTTGGCAAAGGCTTGTTCTAAGGTGGGCAAGCCGCCTCCATCGCCGAAGCAGATGCGACCATCGCTAAACAGGTGGGCATCGTGGACATCGAATTTGCCGGCTACTGCTGGAAACAAAACCATCACTTGGTATAGGCTGCCGTCGCTGTAAGCGAACATGGTATACTGGTCGCCGAGTTCGCTGGTAATGCTGTAAACCCAGCCTGTAACGCCACTGACGCACATCTCTTGGGTGTTGTTGGGGAGTTTTTGAGCTACGATTTGGCGATCGGCTGTCACAGTGGCTGCGAAGGTTTTCTGGGGAACGCGGGAGAGTTGGCGTTCGGTACCTGCTTGGGGACGCAGGATGATGTTACCTTCGGAGTCTACAAACACGCTGCGATCCGTTGCATTGGGCAAGTCGGTGCCGCTGTGTTGGTTGGTGAGTACGCGGTTTCTGACTTCATTGAGATCTACTTGGTTCGTCATAAGTACCTCTGGATTGTTCTCTGTTATTGAGTCCTGTGGAGTTTTCAGTTTTATGCAGCGTTAGCCTGGTTTTGTTGGGGCTAGTTGCTGTGGAATCGCCTGATATTGCTTTATCGCTGGTGGGTGGGGGAGTTATGCGAGGTGGGGGGAATTTTTTGGGTGCGATCGCTGCTGGCTGCGATGATATGATGGCGGAGTGGTAATTAATAGCGATCTATTCAGTATTTTCGTGGCTATGATATGTCAGCTAAAGATATTTTTCACAATGCTGTTCGTTCAGCTTTAGAAAAAGAGGGATGGATCATCACTCACGATCCTCTCTTTATCAAGGTAGAGGAACTTGATTTTTTTATCGATTTAGCAGGGGAGAAAATTTTAGCAGCAGAGAAAGATGGCTTCAAAATCGCTGTAGAGATTAAGTCTTTTATCGGTGCATCTGATTTAGCCAGCTTTTACATAGCTTTGGGTCAATTTCTCAGCTATCGTTCTGCCCTGAGAAAAAAGCAACCAAATAGAATTTTGTATTTAGCAATAAACCAAGATGTGTATAATGATTTTTTTAGCAATCGTTTTATTCAAGAATTAATCGCTGAGCATCAGCTCAAATTACTCATTTTTGATGCTATTCAAGAGGGGATAATTTTATGGAAAGAATAGAGTACAAAGAATTAATCCAAACAATTTTGTCTCAACACTCAAGGAATGACTTGGATACTGAGACAGAAGTTCAATTACTTTTTGATACCGAACGGGAGCATTATCATGTCGTTCATTTGGGCTGGGACGAGCAAAAACGGGTTTACGGCTGTGTGATTCACGTTGATATAAAAGATGGTAAATTTTGGATTCAGAGGGATAGAACCGAAGCGGGAATCGCGAATGAGTTAGTAGCGGCTGGGGTTCCCAAGGAAGATATTGTTTTAGCTTTTAAAGCTCCTTATGTGCGTCAATTTACTGAGTTTGCTGTGGGGTGATTGGGATAGGGAGGATTTACTTTTTAATCAATTGGTATTTGAGAGCGCTCGACTGATGTTTGGGCTTGTCTAGTGGGTCTTAATTGCCGGATTTTCCCCGATACTGGTGGAGGGTTGAGGAGTTGTTGACATGGATTTGATTGTTATTGATGATAATAGATTAGAGCTTTGGTCTTGAGTTGATAGCGCGATCGCTTTCTAACTTATTGGCGTAGAAAGCGATCGCACCTAGTTTTTAGCTACTGCATAGTTGATGCCAATTCGGTGGCGATTGTGCCAGGTTTTGGTAGATAATTGGCAACCAGCTAGCGCGGGAAAATTGATACTCAAAACCAGTCAACCTTTCTCGTGCTTCCCTGACTGACAAATATAGGGGTTTGCCAGTAGCAAAAGCTTGAAGAAAATACTTCAAAAATTCTTGAGCTACACGATCTGGTACTGGTTCTCGCATCAAAATGACTTGGGGAATATGTAAAGAGGCTAACTCTTGGGCTAAACCTAAACCATCGCAAGAGTTGAAAATAGCTAATTGCAAACTTTGTGAGATAGCCTTTCGCAGGGGATGCTTTAAGTCACCGATGGTAACGCTTTCGGTTTCGTTGATATAAAGCCGTCCTTTTTCACCCTCAGTGCAGCTATGTCCAGCAAAATAGAGGATGTCATAGGGCTGCTGTTCCCATAACTGCTCCATTAGCTCTTCTCGCTTAGGCTTTACCACAAAACAAATTTCAGCATTGGGCAATTTCTCAAGGATTTTTCTGTCTTTTTCAAGATTAATCCCTGAATCGCTCCCTAAAATTGCCAAAATTTTGATACGACGCTCTCTTAATGTTTCGATCGGTATAATGCGATCGTACATTGAGGCGCTCAAGGCAAGTTGTGCTTTGGGATAACGTTCAAAAAAGTCCCAGGCATACCAGGGTAATCGCCACAACTGAATGTCTCGCGTTTGAATGATGAGTCGCACCTCATCTTCTGGCGTTAACTTTGCCAATAACGTCTCGCGGATGGGACGGAATGACTCTGACTTTAGCCAGTCATTCATCAAAGTATTCAATTTTTCGGGTATGTCAGTTATCGAAACATTGGTTACTTGACTCGCTACTGCTTCCAGTCGTCCTACATTTGTACCCCAATAAAGGGATTGAGAGATATCGAGACGTTCAATAATTTTCCGACGGGTGGGTAATTTGCCTGAGATTTCGGTTGAAGGAAGTCTGCCCTCTTCCCCAATCCGTACTGTTACTGGAATACCTCGGCAGTTTCGCTCTCCCAGAGTCAAAACTGCCAATTTACTCGATCGCCCCTCTGCTGAAGGGACGGTTTCTTCAATTTTTCCCATGTCGGTATCTAAATTCAGGTGTACTTCGATCTGCTTATGTCAGAACGTAGCACACCAGGTATTTATGTAGTCTTAGTCTTAGTAAAAATTTACATATGGAAATTCCGGCTTTGTTTTATTGTAAAGATTTACAATGAAACAAAGCCGCTTTAATGCGGTCAAATATTATGTTAGATAACAGCCCTAGCCACTTGTTGTGATGCTAAGTGCCGTTGCCGTCAAGCAGATCGAAGGACACCGACACTCGCTAGCCAACTTAGTTCTTCTAAAGCAGATCGAAGGATACCGATGTTGGGGGCTTTGGGCTGTGGGGTCAGAGTTATGTTCTTTCCCCCCTAATTAGATATCGGTAAAAGTGAAGGGTAAAACGAAACTTTATTCTCGGTATCGCAAAGTACCAAGCCATGCACTCTTTACGTGAATTCACAAAACAGTTGACAGAGTTGAGTTTTTATGATAAGCGATAGTTCACTGTGCCAACTAATTAAGCAAGCTTTACAGGATTCAGAAAAAGATCGAGATATTCATAATGCTGTCGAAGTATTAGCATTGGCTATAGATCAACTTCCTGAAGTCAAGGTATATCTTAGCCAAGGTTGGCTACCCTATTATGATGAAGCTCTCCCGATGACAATGAGGGATGTTAAGCGGAACATTAACAAATTTCCACAAGCTTACGGACTGAACATGGCATCTGTAAATTGCCAAAATCCATCCGACGCTGGGAAGGTCCGAAAAATGTTTATTCACTGGGTAATAATGATTCTTAGGCGAGATTGCTATGACGTGAAGCGTCAGCGAGATAAGCAACCCCAAATTTTTAGTACAAGCGATATTGTAAAAGGGGAAGTTTTTTCATTAGATAATTGCGTAGCTATGGATCAAGATATTACCACAATGGATAGATTAATCCAACAAGAACAACGTTCCCTAGCCGTAAAATTAAAACGTTACATTGAGCAAGATCCTGAAGAAAAATTAAAAAATTCTCATCCTCGCGGTAGAGCTGATTGTAATTGTCAGGTACTTTCGCAAAAAATTCTGCTAGACAATTTTCCTAGTGAAATCAAAAGTATTGCTAGAGAACTAAATATTCCTTATCAAACTTTACTAACACACTGGAATAGAAAATGTTTGCCTATCTTGGTTGAATTAGCTAAAAACTTGGGCTATTAACTGGCTATTACAGTAGTGCTTTTAATCTATGAAACCTTTTGAACAAACCCTCTTCATATTTTCTCAATTTATTTCCCTGCCAAACGAACTTGCAATAACTTATGGATAAACTGATAGCGCCCGCCAACTCGTTGCAAAAACTTTCGTTCGGTAGCATAATCTAAGAAACGCGCATAGTTCCAAGGTATGTATCCATTGCACCAAAGAATTAAACGCAAGGTGAAGTGTTGAATGCCTGCCATCCCTGCTTGAGTAAATCCAAAAAGTGTGCCAACAATAATAGCCGATAGCACAATATTTGCCATACCAATTTTATTCTGTAAAACTGATGATTCTACGATCATCGCCAGAAGCTGTTTGCTCATCATCGCTGCTGGTATTGCCATGCTAGTTGCACCGATAAGTGCAAATAAACTCGCATTTTTGACTGATTGCCAAATACTTTGATTGGGAATTTTTATTTTCTCGATATTAGAACCACTTACTCCATAAATCAATGCTATAACCAATCCGACGCTCAAGAAGACCATCATTCCTGATAATTTCCAAGTAATTAGTCCAGCTATCAAGCCTCCAATTAAAGATTGCAATAATTTTTGGTACGAAAAAATTAGAGTTTCCACAGGTTCTATTGTTTCAGCTTGCCCAACTGTGATAAAAGCCCAAAGACTAGATGGTAGCATTACAAATAGCGCTAAAGCCAAAACGAGAACCATTCCCCAAAAAGGCTCAAAAAGTACGCCAACTGTTAACCAAACAACGCTGCCAACAATCAGCGCCAGACTTAAACCAAAAATTAGTCCCACTCCCAAAGCATAAATTTGTTTATAACCACACGGCAACCAATGTGGCTGCATTTGTTCTAGCCAATGGGGCTGCATTTGTTCCAGTGAAAATCCTGAAAACTCTGTCTGAGACTTGTCCTGATATTTATTAGCTAGAAATGTCAGCCACTTCTGAGTTTTTTTAGCGGATGGTGCTGTTTGTTGCGAATAGGATACATTTTCAATTTTCTGTTTTAGCATTTGCTGAATATAGACATCCAACAGACTTTCTTCTAGTTCCTGAGTCGATTTGAACGTTACCTCATCTTCAAGTAACATTTCCTGGCCGACTAAAACCATAAGATTTAGCATCAGTGGAGACTCTAACAATTTCAAGAAAGCGTCAGAGTTTTTAATTGTTTGCCATAGTTGTAGGCACTTCATATCTGCGAAATATTTTTGAACTTCTGCCTTAGCTACTGGTTGCAAACAGATTGCTCCGTTCAGTTTGAGCTTGGCATTAATAAATTCGTATCCTTCCTTGCGACTGCATACAACTAAACCAGGAGGGCGATAGGCACTTTCCAGAAATTGATTAATCGCCTCTACACAGCTTTCTTGCCAGAGTGTTTCATCTAAGCCGTCAAGCAGTGGTAATATGCGGTGATTTTCTAACAATTCCTCAGCAATATTTAGGCTGACCTCATATTTAGAGACAAGTTCAGCACTCAGCCACTGGAGTAGAGGTTGCTTTTCATCTTTCCATGAGGAAAGGTTTAACAAAATAGGAATTGCCCGATTTGTGTCGTCTTCCGCCTGGGTAATTAGCTGCTTTGCTAGTTCTAGCAAAGTGATTGTTTTACCGTTACCAGGATCGCCTATAATTAATAACTTACTAGCAATATTATTCTGCTGAAAAACATCGAGCAATTTGGTTTCTGGACTTAAGAGTTGATTTGGCAAAGGATTGAGTCTGACCTCTACACCCCAAGGTGTTTCTACTTGTTTGGGCTGAAGTTCTTTTGGTTGTTGAATAACTACTCGATTGTGCAGTGACTGTGCCCAGCGACTCTCTACTTCCTCCTTTATCTTTGCTAGTAAGCGATTTCGATTCTCTGACTCTTGAGAATCGCGGTTTCTAGTCCAGATTGTCGATCGAGTTTTTGTACCTGAAGCGCCACGCAACTTATCCCAAGTTGGCATTAATTGACTGGGGTTTTGGCAAATGACCGGCAACCAAGAAACACTAGGCGGATATTCATCTAAATATTGCAACTTTTGCCGTGCTTCATTGACTGATAGATAAAGGGATTTACCGCTGGCAAAAGCATTCAGAAAATACTTTAAAAATGCTTGAGCTACATTGTCGGGAACTGGCTCTCGCATAACGATAATTTGAGGAATTTGCAAATCTGCGAGTTCTTGTGCTAAACCCAATCCATCACAGGAGTTGAAAATAGCTAATTTGAGACCTTTCTTAATTGCTTTTACAAGGGGTTCTCTTAGCTCGTTTATTGTTAAGCTATCAGTTTCGTTGATATATATCCGACCGCTTTCACCTTCAGTTTGACTGTGACCGGCGAAGAATAAAATATCCCAGGAATATTTTAAAAGATGGTGATTGATTTGTTTCCGATTCGGTTGAGGTAGAAACACGGTTTCGACACCGGGTAATTGCTCTAATAATTCTCGGTCTTTTTCGGTGTTAATGCCCTTGCTGTTACCTAAAATGGCTAAAATTCTGACTTTATTTCGTGATTTTTTAGCTGGGGATACTTGACCGTAGTTTGGTGCGCTTAGGGCAATTTCTGCTAAGGGGTAGTCTTTAAATAAATCCCAAAGATGCCAGGGAAGTTGCTGTAGTTGAAGGGTTGGTGCTTGAATAATAAACCGTACTTCGTCATCGGGTTTCAGACTGAGCACCAATTCCTCTCGAATCAGACTGAATTCCTGCGAGTTCAGCCATTGATTCATGGTTATAGTTAAATTTTCTGCTTGTGCGTTAACTTCACCATTAGATACATTAGACTTGAATGGTTTTGATTTGTCTAATCTGAGCGTGTCTACGCGAGTAAGATATTCTGACTGCCAACTTCTATAATAATTGGTAATTTTTGGGTTTGGCGGAAGATATCCATTGATAGGCGTAGAAAGGCGTTCGCCCTCTAATCCAATTTGTAACTTTGCAGGAAAACCTTGCTGAAAGTCTTCTTTTTCTAGAGTCAAAATAACTAATTTACCCATAACTTACCCTTGACTTTTAGTTATACAAAATATGAGTTTTTTACTCTCTTTATGAATTATAGTTCGGCGGTTGAAACCGCTACCAAACAAAAGAAGTCTGCGGAGGCAGACTAAGAAATAAAGAGGGTCTTTAAGTCGAATTGGTGTTAAATTACGAAATCTTCCACGATACTCGCATCGCCTAAAGCCACTTTAACACTAAACCGCTCTCCAGGCTCACCGCTAAACTCCAATTGTATCCAATTATCAGCACTTCTAGATCGCGCTTCCAAAAACAGCTCACCAGCATCATCCAATACAATCATCTGCACGTCGGGTGGCAAGTAAGTTTGACCACCACTTGGCTTTAACTGTAAAAGGATATTCCATTTATTGTTTGATTCAGGACTTAAATAAACAATTAATGCCACCGGATGACCTACTAATTGAATTCCTAAATCTATCATCCTACCCCGTACTTGGGAAGGTCGATCGCCTTCATTTTCTTCGGTTCGACTTCCCCCTCTAGCTGCTAACATATTCACACCATGAACTTCCACTAATTCATCCAAAAACAACCACAAGTTAGAAAAAATACTTTTAGTCAAAGTCACAACTTTTTGCAGGGCAAATTCCTTCCCTATTCGCCGATTATAAAGCTGTTCCCTCAAATCCTCAACAGCTAACAGCGCCCCCCACTGGGCAAAGGGTATCTTCAATCTAGGTGAATAAAGTGAAGGTTGGCCCAAATCACCTATGAACCTTTCTATTTGGTTATGAGATAATGTCGGTAACGGTTGAATTTCGGCTTTCTCGGCTGGACAAAGTTGCTGAGAAACCCAGAGAGTATTCAGGTTTTCAAACAGATCCTCTACATCGAGGGAATAAGTGCGATCGCCCCCATCATACCTTCCCTCAGTTTTCAGTTTGCGATGGGTGCTGAAACCCCACACCCGCAACCATCCATCCTTCAAATTTACCTGCACAGCCAGATAATAATCCGCCGCCAATGCAGGAATATCCACCCATTCTTGAGGCACGGAAAATTCATCAGTATCGATGGTTTCACTGGGAATAATTACTAGGCGACTTTTGCCCAAATTCAAGGCAAAACCAGTCACAAATTCCCACAGTTTTTCTGAGGATGCAAGTTGGACAGAGGTTTCGGATGCGGCTGAAAATTCAGGTGACAAAACTGCCAGGGTTAGCCGATTTAAGAAAGCGCGATGATGTGCTGCTTCATAGGAGTAATCTTGGGTTGCAGACAAAGCTATTTTCTGTTGGCTTTCGGAAAACTCTAGCCAGAGTTGATCGGGACAGGCGAGGCTTAATTGTGATAAGGTTAATGTCATTGTAATTATCTCCGTTCTAGTGTTAACAGGGCGTAGGGGGCGTTGGCTAAAAATTGTTCTACTAACAATGCTGATGACTTATCGATCGCGCTGAGAGAACAGGGTTTGAGTGCAAGATTTTGGTGCAACCAATTGTGTAATTGCGTTTGCAAAATTGTTTTAACTTGCACTAATTTTCCTTGCAATTCAGTTGGTGTTATGTTAAGATTGTGGGCGATCGCTCTTTCGTTTACTCTCTCACATCCGTAGTAGTGGCACAACAGCGTAATTTCCAACTTCAGGGCTGGATGCAGCCTTAAGGTGGTTTCCAAGAACTTGTACAGAATTGCATTTTGGCAATACCAAGTCAGCCATTCATCAAGCAGAATTGATAGGCGATCGACATCTTTTACACTGAAGGTAACATTGACTTGGGTTTGACTCCACTTCACCAAACTTGTTAACAGATATTTTTTGTAGCTAGTTAACTGTTTAGAAACTTTATATTGGTTGATACCAAATTCTTTACCGATGGAAGTTTGGTTGAATTTGGTAAAGCCATGTTCTAAGATTAACATTTTTCTGGCATCAGGAAAGTCACGAGAGAGGGAAACGATCGCACTTGCTAATTCAGTTGTCATCTGTTGCAGGCGATCGGATCGCTCCATGTCTTGCTGTCTGTTCGATGCTTGCTGCTCGGATTGCTCAGCCGTTTCTGATTCTAAATTCCAGTTTTCTGCATCCAGGGAATCAAATTGAATGTGAGTAGATGCCCGTAGCGCATCTACACAAAGTTGCAACAATGCTTTGACTTCCGGCACTGTCAATGGTTGAATGGAGTGGGGAAATTGTTGTTCGCTGCAAAATTGGGCGATCGCCTCCCATTGTTCCGCCGTTGGCTCTGGTAATCTCTGATTTTTGCCTGCTTTAACTGGGGCATAAACTTCTAAAAAAGCTTGCCAAGTTAGGAAGCAACGAGATAATTGGGGATCTCGAATTGCGAAGTTCTGTAAAGCAGTTTTCAGACCTTTTTTCGAGGTGCTCCGTAGCAGTCCCCAGTCACTTTGCCTTTGTGTTGGTTCATTTTTACGTACTTCGCTCATAATAGCGTCGCGCAGAGGAGGACTGAGATAGGTTTCGATTTGGCTTTGGGTGCGATCGAACTTAGTGCACAATTCTACTGCTCGGTTAGCCATGTAACGTCTGGCAATTTGCAAATAGTCTTCCAAAGCTTTTTCCGGTGTCTGGAAGGCATCGTAAGTGGATTTCGCCGCTAAGTAGCAAGCAATATCCACATAAGCCAGAAGATAGCTGAGTGCTAATAAATCCGAGTTACTTTTAGCAGCTTGGTTGCAGAAATATCTCAGCAAAACTGTTTCATCATGTAGCTCTGGATGCTGTTGCAGCAAGCGTATTAAATGTTGTCTTAGACGATAATCCTGCATGGGGCGAGGATGGGGATTGACTTGATAATAAGTCGAAAATCGATCGATTATGTTTGTCATTCTAGTGACTACTCCCAAATCATTTTTGAATTGCTGAAGTTGTATCGGGAGCGATCGGGCAAATTATGCCATGAGGAAATGGCCGAAGTTTTTGGTGGCGATTTCAGTAAGGATGGGGAGTTGGGGATTGGGAGGAGAATTTCCAGCAGGGGTTTTCCAGAAACCGGGCTCTCTGGGGTAGGGTGGCGCATGAGTACCTCGTTGGGGGGCTGTATGGCTTGCTATATATGTATCGTGGGGAATTGGGAAAATTATGCAGTTTGGTTTAAAAGTTGTTTTTTGGGGATGTTAGGGATTTTGGAGCGAGTACCAGCTTGGGGACACTTCGGCGGGGTTTTGGCAGATAATCGGCAGCCACGAAGCACATGGAAAATAATTTTCCAGACCTTCCAACTTCTCTCGTGCTTCTCTGACTGCTAGATAGAAAGATTTACCGCTGGCGAAGGCGGTGAGGAAGTTTTTCAAGAATTCCTGTGCAACTACATCCGGCACCAGTTCTCGAAAAACAATAATTTGCGGAATGTGCAATTCGGCTAGTTGATTTGCTAATCCTAAACCGTCGCAAGAGTTGAAAATGGCGATTTGCAAGCCGCGTGCAATCGCGGTTTTGAGACCATTTTTTAAATAAGAAATTGTTAGCTTCTCGGTATCGTTGATATAAATATAACCAGTGCTCCCATCCATTTCACTGGAACTATGGCCGGAAAAGCAAAGGATATCCCAACCTTGCTCTGACCACAATCGCTCTTCTAATTCTTGGTAGTTTGGCTTGACAATTAAGGCGGTTTCTGCATCTAATTGTGTTAGCAACTGTTTGTCTCGCTCCAGATTAATTCCTTTGTCGCCACCCAAAACTGATAAAATTCTGATTTTTCTAGTAGAGAAATTTCTGATTCTGTTTTTAGTAACAGTAGTTTTTAAAACTCGCTCACAAGAGGGTGAACTTAAAGCAATTTCAGCTTTCGGGTAAGAATTGATAAAATCCCACAGATGCCAGGGGAGCCGGCGCACATCTGGGTTTTGAGATTGAATGATGACTTGCAGTTGGTTAGACTGGTTAAAATTTCTATGCAAAATGCGATCGATAGGAATGAATTGCTCTGAAATCAACCATTTATTAAGGTGTTCCTCTAACTTTTTAGTTGAATTGTTAAAATCTAGGCGAGAAAACTTTGTTATCTGTGTTGGTTTTTTCTGTAGTTTTCTTTTTATTCCGAGGCTGGCTTCGTAAATTAATTTCCATTCTCTATAAAATTCTAGCAACTCTGAGCAAGGAGGGAGTTGACCAGCACATTGGGCTGATAATTGCCCAGTTTCTGCGAAGATTTGAGCAAGAATAGAAGGGAATCCATCGTTTAAGTTGCCTTCACCAAAGCTTAGAATCACTTTGTTATTGACAGCAAAGACTCCTCTCTCTAAGAAATTTTCAATTTTTACGACTTCTCTTGACTCAAAACTATGTTGCCATACATCTTTCATCCAGTAATCAGCAGTGAAATTTTCTTGATATTCGGCTTTTTCAAATAACACTTTCTCCTCTTGATTAAATCTACAAAATAAATCAAAGTTAAAGGAATCTAAGCAAGAAGTACACTCTAAATAAATAACAAAACATTTTTTTTGGTCATCTCGGATAACTGTTTTTCGGTATTGTTTGTCTGGTCGCATTGTATCTGTAATGCGAATTTCTTGTGGAACTGCGTATTCTGGCAAAGAAAGTGCATAGTAAGAAATGCAATTCATTTTCGTAGAAATTCCCTGCCAAGACGTACTAAACTCGTAGGAATCATTCAAACGGTTAAAGTTGGTTTTTCCTACTCGTCGCACTGGACATTCTCCAAACTCTCTAGAAAATCTTTTAGCGTATCGTCTTTCAAGAAAGTGAAATGGCCCTTCTCTTGAATCTTCATACTCATCTGCTAATGCAATCCACAGATCATATTTTTTATCAGCTTTTTTATCAGCTTCCATCGTGAATGTTTTCACTGTACCGTCGATCTCCAATTTTTCAACAATTACGGTATTCACCAGCATAATTGACCTCCTAATATTACGATTGAAATTAGCTATATCTCAAGGTGAGAAAAATCATTTTCTGAGTTGAGAGCCACAGGTTTCGCAAAACATAACATCGGCTACATTTTCAGAGCCACAATACTGACAGTAAGTCTTCATTTTTGAAGAAGGTGGCGCAACGGCAGATTTTAGTCCGCATAACTCTTGCCAACTCACTGGCTCCTCAGCAAGATTCTGACAAATAACTGGCAGCCAAGTTGCACAGGGAAATTCACGCTGCACACTTTCCAACCTTTCTCGCGCCTCCCGCACCGCCAAATACAAAGATTCACCGCGAGCAAACGCCTCAAGAAAATATTTCAAAAATTCTTGAGCCACCATATCGGGTACAGGCTCTCGCATCACAATTATTTGTGGCATATTCAAATCGGCTAACTGGTTGGCAATTCCCAACCCATCACACGAGTTGAAAATTGCCAACTTTAAGCCCCTCCCTATTGCCTTTCTCAGAGCAAACTTTAAATCGCCAATTTCTACACTTTTACCATTTTTAATAAAAAGTTTTCCTGTAGTAGCATCAGGTTCACTCACACTGTGACCAGCAAAAAACAAAATATCCCATCCCAGCCCCCTCGAATCCCGAATCACGAGAGAAACATCTGTTTCTTCTGGTTCGACAAAAACAATTTCCGCCTCCGGTAACTTTTCTTCTAATTCGCGCTGATCCCTTTCTAATTTAATTCCCGTACTATCACCAATAATTGCCAAAACTCTCACCTTATTTCTAGTTTTAGGCGAATTTTGTCGCTGACAGACGGGAGAACTCAAAGCTACTTCCGCTTTCAGGTGGTGGTCAAAAAACTCCCACAAATGCCAAGGTAAGCGCCGTAAGTGGGAATCTTCAGTTTGAATAATGAACCGCACTTCTTCATCTGGCTTAACGTTCCTCAGCAAACCCGCGTTCGCAGGATAAAATTCCGGTGATTTGAGCCAATCATTAAGCTGCTGTTTTAAAGCATCGCTGTCTGCTTCTAAATCGCGACGAGAAAAATTTGTTACCTGTGTTGGCTTCGCTTCAATTCGCAACATTGAACCCATTTGACGGTATTTTGACTGCCAAGTATTATATAGCTGCGGAATCTGCGGGGCTGCTGGCAATTTGCCAGTAAATGTCCCTACTAAGCGCTGGTTATCTTCCTTAATTTCTAATCTGACGTGCTGAAATCCTTGCTGGCAATCACCAGCTATAAAACTCAAGACAACTATTTTACCCATTCCCATTACCCTAGAGATTTTGACTTAAAATTAGATAGCAAAATGTTCAGTAATTTCGGCATCTTCCAGCGCTACCTTAACGCTGAAAGGCTCTCCTAATTCACCGCTGAATTCCAGTTGAATCCAATTATCAGCACTCCGCGCTTGAGCCTCCAAAAAAAATTCTCCCGATTCACTATCAATTACAATCAGTTTTATCCCCGCTGGCAGATAGGTTTGTGCAGCAGATAGGGGATACAATCTGATGAGAATATCGGTTTTTTCGGCGTTTTTTTGGCAATTGACAATCAATACAATAGGATAGCCAGCTAAGGAGATTTCTCTCACCTTACTTGCGCTAAGGGTTGGTGATTCGATGTCAGCAGTGCGGGAACGGGGGGCGCTGGCAAATCTAAAAATTAGATTTCCTTCTTGATTGCTTAAAAATGATTCCAGACTCTGCCAGTTGTATTGAGAATTAGTTTCAGATTTTTGCAACCATTCATTTAAACTAATTAAACCAGTAGTAGTTGGGGATGGGAGAACCATTGCAGGTTGTGGAATTTTTCCTGGGGCATTACTGCTTTGATTAGTGGGAGTTTCGGGATTAATCGATGTATCAGAGTCATCGCCACCCCAGATTTCATCCAACTTTTCTAGCAACTCTTCTGCTAAATCTTGCAACTCAGTTTGTTGTGAATCATCAGACTCTTCTCTATCCACAATAGGTGCGTCACCTCGGAAGGCAAAACCGCGTTGTGCAGGCACATAATTCGCTAACAACTCCCCGCCCGCATAGCGTCGCTCGTCTTTGTTATAGGTGCGATATATTCGCTCCAATTGAGCAGCAATCTCTGAAATTGGCTGGTCTACTAATCTTTCCCTAACCTGAATTGCGACCTCTTCATCGCTTTGCAAGAAAAACTGGGCTGATTCCAAGCGATCGATATAATCAATCAATGTTTCTATTGGTTGAAGACTGGCAATTTCTATTATTTCAGGCGGTAATTGTGGATCTATTGCTGGATAAAATCCCAAGAACTGCACCTCGTTTAATTGTTCCTGAAATTGAACTGCAATATAAGCAATTCTGTTTTCAGTTACTTCTGCTGGTAGAGAAATAACTGTTTGTCCAGGTAAAACTGGACGACATTCGAGTTTACCTACATTGGGAATTACTAAATCCGCTACGTCTTGGAAACATCGAACAACAGAATGCCAACTGTCGCCTGCGTTCAAATCAGTTTCAATTCCCAGCCAGTCTAAAAAACTGCGAACACCTAAAATAGCCAGAGTATTTAAGTAAACCTGCTCGCCTTTCTCAATCGTATCTTGTTGCACAGAAAATTTTCGAGCTATTTCATGGTTTTCTCTGCTTAAAGCCATTGTCAAAGAATTGGTTTGTATAGTATCCATAAGATTCTCCTTTTAGTCCTCGTATCCTAATTCTATCGCAATTTTTCTAAGTAAAGGAAGGCAGAATTTTTGCCATCGAGTGTACACTGTTTGTTCGGGAACTGGTTTTTCGGGAGTAGTTAACTCCTTAGCAAGTTGCCTGGGGTTAAGAGGCGGTTCTTCAAGCAGTAGTTTTTGACTTAAAAGTTGGCAGTCAAGATTGGAATTATTACGCGGGTGACAGTTTCTCAGTTTCATGTCAGGATCTTCTTCTATATAGCGCTTCATTTGTCTAGTAAGAGAACGACGTTCTTTTTCTAGAATCAACTTGATGCCAGATAGAGTTAAATCATCCGCGATTGTATCTCCAATTATCAGACCTTCATCCCCTCCGATGCGATCGCTCATACTAACAGGTGGGGGTCGCCTGTCTCGCTGACGTTTCACATCGTAGCAATCGCGCTTAAGAATCATCATTACCCACTTAATAAAGGATGCTCGAACATTAGCAGCCTCAGAAGGATTCTGACAGTTAATAGTTTCCAAATTTAAGCGATACATAGGAGGAAACCTATTAATATTGCGCTTAACATCCCTTTCCGTCACCGGGAGAGCTTCATCATAATATGGCATCCAACCTTGACCAAGATATCTCTTAACTTCCGGCAATTGATCGATCGCGAGTGCTAGTGTCTCTGCCTTTTCAGGAGAGTGTAAAGCTTCTCGGATCAGTTGACATAACGACGCATCATCCATAGGGGCGTGAATTAGAGCAAAAAAGGGATGCTCTCAATTATACCAAGAGAACACCCCCCACCTCATCCATTTCCCATTCTTTTAAGCCGCGTCGCCCAAGTCGCCCCCAAAGTCCTCATGGCTTTCCTTCCAGTTGCGGTAGGCTTCGTCATACCGCTGCTGCGCCGCCATGATATCCTCCTCGCATTGTTTAATTTGCGTTCCGTAACGGTGGGCGATTATCTTCAAATCTTGCCCTAAAATCTCTTCTAACTCAGCGCTTTTCTGCTGCACCCACTGCTGCCGCATTCGATCGACCTTTTGCTGCTTTTCCTTGATTTCGTGAGGTGCACCAATCATTTCAATGTCTGGCGCTACGAAAGCATTTTCCAGTTCGGTTTTGTCGGCGCGAGATTGAAATAACCGCTGTTCGATCGCCCGATCGCGCTCCAGTTCCAACTCTTTTTTGCGATCGCGACCCATGCTAATATCATAGTCTGCTTCCGCCATCGCCATATTCTTCAGCCGCCCATTGCTATCCCCCTCAGCAATGTATTTCATTAAATAGTCCAAAGATGCTTCTTGGCTTTCTTTATCAGCCAGGAGTTTTTCAACTTCCGCTTCTGGCATTCCTTCGCGGGGGAAAACACAGCCCAAATACTTTTCAATTAAACGGGCATACTGTTCTGGTAACTCAAAACGATCGCTCTGAAAAGCAGCGGCCAACCAAACAATAGTAACAGGCAAACTGGCGGCGATCGCTTCTATTAAAATCCCCCCCGGCAGTCCCATTTGTACTACAATCCACAGCGCTGTTGAAAATTCCGCCGCACTTAGAGTTCCTGCTAAAATGGCATCGATAGCCAACTGTTTCTGTAGATTTTTGCCTTCGACTTGTTGAATCAGTGCCTTTTGAGTGCGGTAAAACAGTTCGTCTAATTCATTAACAGGAGATTGTCCTTGCTGGGCGATCGCGCTAATTTCCTGTTTTGTACCGTGAGCAATTCGCATATTTGTAAATACTTTAGTAGCGCGATCGTCTACTAAAAAACTAGCCAATGCACCGCCTCCCATTGCAGCAGGTAAAGCAGCCGGGCCCAAACGCGAAGTTAGCACTTGCGTTCCCGCACTGAAGGTAAGCGCACCTATTACTACTACCACAAATTTTGTGGCTTGTTTGGTAGTCGGTGAAGATTGCCGGGAGACTATGGGATTCATGTCTTGAATGCGGGCTTCGGCAATCCGAGTTTCTGCTGAGTTGGCAACTCTTTCGCTGATATTTGCTCGTAGTCCTCTGGGGAGGCGTTTAACTACTTCTTGGGGAAATTGCCGCCAGCGATCGACTATTTGCCAGATATGAAGTTGAATTTGATTATGCTCGTTATTCTGCGGTTGATTTAAATTCATGGTCTTTCCTTTGATTTTGCTGACAATGTTTAATCGTTTAATTTGTGAGGAGTTATGCAAATTTTTGAGGAAGTTACTTAATCCTGGATGCACGGGGGGCAGAAACCGGGTTTTTGACTGAATCTGCTGGCTACAACGAAGTATTTTGAGAAAAACCCGGTTTCTTTGGTCACATTGGAGGGGCAGAAACCGGGTTTTTTACTAAATCTGCTGGCTACAACGAAGTATTTTGGTAAAAACCCGGTTTCTCGGCTCCTATCGAAAACCCGGTTCACGAGCGGTTTCCAAGGCTAAACTGACACAGTTAGAAATGTCTTTGAAATCGCAAATTTGCACCTTGCCTTCAGATGTTAAATTAGTCTCTAGCTGGTTTTTGAGGGTTTCGTCTTCAACCATGAAGGCGATCGCCCCATTGTTTTCGGTAATGTTGTGGACAACGCTTTTAATGCGCTTAATATCTTTCGGATTGGGTTGGTTTGGGCCCGGCTCATCATTTTGAATGCCGATGGTTACTACGACAGGTTTTAAATTGTTGCGGGCGCGTTCTTTTTGGATGGTGTTTTGGATGCGTTCGAGGAGTAAAATTAAAGAGGTTCCTGGCTGTTTGTTGGCGATCGCCCGTTTTGGATCTTTACACTGGCCCAGGAGAGATAAACTGTTAGAAATGGAGATATTTTGGGTAGTGACAGGGCGATCGGCAAAAGACATAGAAATTGCTACATCACCAGGTTTATAATGTTGAATACTGGCTTGACAGTGTTGTTGCCGCTGAGCTGTATAAGTTTCAGCCGAATCGGAATTGTCATCAGCCCGGATGTGGATGATGCGCTGGGTGGTAAACTCAACAAATAGGGTAACGCCAACTATACCAATACCGAGAAGAATTCCTGATAGAATCACGGGCGATTTGAACCAAGCTTTGTGAGTCTGGGTAGGTGTGGCTGGAGATTGTCTGTCGCGACGGCTGTAGCGTGTGGGGTGATAGTATCGGCTCATGGCTGTTGCTTTGCTAACTGTGCTACTGGTATATCGAAGAGAGTCGCGGCAGTTATGCGAGTTGCTGAAAATGATGAAAGTGTCGGCCGGTTTTCATCTGGGGCTATGTTAAGTTTATACTAAATCCAGCTTAAATATCTCCCTTATTTCTTAGTCTCGCGTTGCGCGGACGAAAGTTTGTGTAGACGCGGTTTCAACCGCCGAATGCTCTGGATTTGATATTAACTCAAACCCGAACAGATGAAACCGGCCCAATAGTAAGGTTCGGCAAAGGGCAATTCTTGACGGCAGAGAATTTTCAGGTTTTCTTTGACTTGGAAAATGCGAGAAGCGATCGCATCCCATTGTTTATATTCTTCATCCCATCGCTGATACTCTAGCGTTCCTTCAAATAACCGTTTACGATTTTTCTTCGCTTTTTCCCACTTCTCCATTGCTTGTTGCCATTGCTGTTGCAAGTGAGTTTCTAGTTCACCTTTATACTCATCAGCTAGGATTTTCCCTGATAAAGTCCTGAGTTGGACTTGCGCTTTTTGTAGCGCTTCAGTACGGCTTAAACCTACTCCGCGATACTGATAGTAAAAGATGGAAAATAAGGCTGTGGCTAAATCATCAACTGACCACAAGGTACTGACAACACTCCGCGCCCCCGCACATAAAAAACCCGTGGATAATGATAAAATATCATCAGTAATTCCAGCCACACCGAGGTTAGTTTCGCAACAGGAAAGGAACACATCTAAGAGATTTTTAAGTCGAAAACCGGGACTCATTATTTGACCTAAAGTAATCTTCCCATCAGCAAGAAGTAGGCAGGATTCTAAGGGACTATCGAGGCGAGATTGAGCGTGGTGGCTGGAGTGTAAGACTTGCACTTGTTTCACAAGTTGGCGATAATTGATCACTGTAGCTTGGCTGCGACCTTTTAAGCGTAGGTTTTCGGGAATGTTGTAGAATTTCGCGATTTGTTCGCATTCAAATTGGGCGTTGGGTAGCGTACCATCGGCATTTTCTACAGTGCCGTAATTAATCTCAGAAAGTGGCTGGCGTAGTTTGCAATATTGCAAGATTTGGCTACTGGGAACATAACGAATGCGGAATTTATCGCCTAAGTATTCGGTTGAGATTGTTTCACTTTCCGGTGGAATACTTATATTAGTGATAGTATTCTTTTTTTCCAGGCGGGTGAAAATTTTGATGACTTGGCGGATGATTCCTGATGGCTGGTTTTCCGGTGGCTGGGAGTTGACTGGATTGGGAACAGTTAAAGGTAGGGCGGCAAAGGGGATTTGATGCAAATATAGGTGGGGGATGATAATCAGTTCCTCAATATTCTTGAGATAGGTTTGCACTAAGGTTTTGAGTTGCAGTTTTTCGGCTAATTGCTGCAAAAATTCCGAGATTTTGGCTAACCAAATGCCGTATTTTCTGTTAGAATAGGGAGTTAGCCACTCGTCAACAACTAAATCGCGTAAAGCTTCAGATCCCAAGCCGGTGCAAGTGTACAGTTTGGGTTTTTTGTGGTTGTAGATGATGAAAATGTGGGTGTCATTCTTGGTGGTAAATAAATTGATAATGGCGGTTTTTGGTTGTTCGATGAGTTGCTGGATGGTGCGAAAATCTAGCGGGGTTACTTGAATTTCTCCGGCCAAAACTGGGTCTAGTCGGCGCATTTGTTCCCAGATTTGTTGTTTTTGCGCTTCCAAAGTTTCGATGGTGGCGACGGCGGCTTCTACAGCGTCGCGACGCAGGGCAAAACTGCGTTTATCTGTTGGTTGTTGGCGAGAGTTGCTGTCACCTTGGAGGGGTTTACGTCCGGCATCAATTTGGGCTTGGATGTTGTCGTATTGTTGCAAATATTCCTGAACTTGGCTCGGAATTTCGCCGTCTGCGTAGAGGTCGTTACTTGCCATTAAGTCTACCAGACGTTGGGAACTTGAACGGTCTACATATTCTATGGCTTTGTTCAGGTTGCCGCTATTGATGTAGGCTTGAATGATGTTTTCGTAAACGTCTATTGACTCAGCGATAATCTGTTGACGACTGGCATCGGTGGTTGACCAACTGCGGCTTTTTTCCACAGCAAGAATGGCTGCTGCGTAGCCCTCAATGGCAATCTTCCACAAACCTTCTTTGAAGGCAAGATTACCGAGGTTTCTGCCAGATTGTAGACAATCTAGTGGTAGAGTTGTGGGAGTCCGAAATTCTAAGGCTAACCGGAAACAACGAATTGCCTCATTTAGATTCTTTGCTCGGTTGCCGGTGATTTTGTCAGAGTAGGCATTTGCCAGATTATTTTGAGTCTTTGCCCAATATTCGGGAAAATCGGCACGGGTGTAGACTTCTAAAGCCTGTTGATAACAACGAATTGCCTCATCTAGATTCTCGGCTGGGTTG
>NZ_JAUBOJ010000010.1:26076-47705 GCF_036700185.1 Microcoleus sp. BM001215392
GGTGAAGATTTCTAAAGCCTGTTGATAACAACGAATTGCCTCATCTAGATTCTCGCCTCGGTTGCCGGTGATTTTGTTTCTGTAGGCTTCTCCCAGATTATTTTGAGTCATTGCCCAATATTCGGCAAAATCGGCACGGGTGAAGATGGTTAAAGCTAATTCGTAACCAATAATTGCGATGTCTAGGTTACTAGCCCTGTTACCTTTAGGGAATTGCTGAATTCTATTGCTGAAACTTACAAAATCTACTGCAATATTTCGAGTTTGTTCTGGTGCGACTTGGGAGAGAATGTGGTTAGCCCAGTTTTGGTACTGTGCAACTAAGGTTCGATTGAGTTTGTCTTGGTTAGCCGCCAGGATGGGATAGATGATTTTTGCATCACCATTGCTGTCAGAGGTGGCTTGCAATATTTCACCCAAAAAGGCGAGATATTCTTGATTGTCTTGCTGGTGTTGTTGGTTCATGTTTTTTTGGTAAATGTTGTGAGTCTGTTGTGAATGAGCTTTTTTTTACCGCAGAGGGCGCAGAGGAGTTTGAAGGGAGGGAATGAGGGAGGAGAATTACTGAGTTTTACAAACTTTGTCTTTAATCTCCTCTAAATTAACATAAGAATCTGCTACATCAATCAACGCCTCGCTCGTCATTGACCTTAAACTCACTACCTCTACTCTTGCACTTTGAGCGCTTACTTGATGCAGCGCGCAAGCTAAATCTCCATCCCCACCCACCAAAACCACCGTGTCATATTGCCCCGCCAAACTCACAATATCCATCGCCATCTCTACATCCAAATTCGCTTTTTTCGATCCATCAGGCCGCTGCAACACCGGCTTGGACACCACCCGGAAACCGTGATGCCGCATCCACAACAAAAAGCCCCGCTGTTTCTCATCCGCAGCTTCTACTCCAGTATAGTAAATAGCCCGAAATAAAGTATCGTCTCCTACTAAATATTTGAGGAATTTGGTATAGTCAATTCTGATTCCCAATTCCTGAATTGCATAAAACAGGTTAGCGCCATCAATAAATATGGCAACTCGCCCGCGACCTGTTTTTGTAGGTACGGATGCTAACCGTTTGAGGGCCGCTAATTGCTGCTGCATTTCATGGAGTTTCTGAGTCCGATCGCCCAATTCATCCGCGCGATCGTCCAAATCGCTTACCCACTGTTGCAATTGAGTAATTTGCTGCTGCAACTGCGCTTTCTCCAAGGTCAAAACTCGTTCCTGAATCGAACTGATTTCCACCGCATCAAGGCGATTTTTCATTGTGCGAACAGTCGTTATTTCTGCTGTCGCCGCCGCCAAACGCTGCTGCAAAATTTCCTCAAAACGGCGGCGGTTAACTAAACTCAACCCGTAGCACAAAGATAGAGGAATTGCAACCATTGTCTGTTGGGAAACCGCCGCGATCGCTGCTGTGACCAAAGTTCCCCAAAATGCCGTCTGTTCGGCGATTTTGAGCTGCTGGGAGCCGATCGCCCGCAACAGTTGTTTACCCCAAAATTCATTTTCCGACAGTCGCAGCCCCTCAGACGGGGCGGTAACAGGTGGGCGCCGAAGTGCGATTAGATTAGCCATTTGATTCACAATCCTGAGTAGTAGTTATGATATTTAATCGACTGGGCACAAAACCTTAATATGCAAAACAATTCATGCCCAGGCGATCGCAGCATCCACAGGATTTACCCAAAAAACCCCGGTTTCTACCAAAAATCGCGCATTTCTCCGAGAAATATTGAGGTAGAAACCGGGTTTTTAGGCCCGGATGCGTAAGTCTCGATCCATTTAGCTGTCGTGTTGCCGGCGATGGGCGATCGCATCTCCCAGCAAATTCAACAACTCATCGGGCATCCCATCTAAAAACTGTTCGGCTAAATCTTTGGGGCCCGGATCGACACCCGTTGCTAACACCGCATTTAATCTGGGCATCGCGTTCGAGTCCACCAACTGAATTAAACCGCTCAAACACCGATTAAACAAGCATTCTGTTACGTGAGCATCCTCGATCGGCAACTCAATAGAAGCGCGAACTTCGCCATCCGTAGGATCGTATTCAAACCGCAGCATCTTGACTTCCCAGCTAATAGCCAGCATTGTCTGAAACAGGAGGCCCTTATAAAGGCAGTCTTTCACCGCCAGCAATTGCGGCGCAACGAATTGCAGAAATTCGCCATTTTCGCTAAGCTGGATGAAGATTACAAAATTATCGACATTTTCAGCTTTGACACCAGTAATGACGCGAGTATTATCAGCATCAAATTTGTACTTCCAGCCGCGTTGTTCGAGACAGTGGGCAATAAAAGGGAGTGTGGTAGCCATGAGTTTTGTGTTCCTAATATATAGATGATTTTCAGGTTGACAGCAGCGCCTTTGTGCGCTGCTATTTGTATATCGGTTAAGCAATCAAGAATTATGCGAGCGATTTCTGTTACTTGCCCCCAGGTGGAGTTCTTGGACATTCGCAAATGCCAGTGGTAGGGATAATAGATGAAGGGCGATCGCTCGGTGCAGCTACAGCAGCATTCGTTTTCGGTTCTAAGTACATACCGTTAATCAAATTGGCAACTAACAGCGAAATCAAAGCTGTTTCTAAGACTGTAAATGGCCTTTGCATGATTGACTCCTACTTCAACAGGGGTAAAGAAACTTGAGGTTTTGCTTCCCTCTGTTTAGATATCGGTAGTATTGGGGGATTTTTATGCAAAGGCGATCGTTTAACAGCTTTTTTGTCTGTTACCGTTTTCGACGCAACTAGCATAATTAGTATGGTCGTCAGTTGGGAAAACCCAAATTTTTCGGACTAAACTCAAGACTGACGCACCATACAAGCTGAATAATGGTGCGATTCATCTGATTTTCAAGCTATAATCGACAAAACTTGTTGTATATTAAGGTATTGGAATACTTGTCACCCCATCATTTCTTTGAACTTCCAAGAACTTTTTTCCTTCAATAACCCACTTGTCCAGTTCCGGCTGATATTTTTCCTTTGGAGCGTATTTCAGGCAGTTGTGCCAAGCCGTAAATGCCCCGCTGCGATCTTTTTGAGCTTCTCGTACCCGCGCTAGCAGACAGTACGCAGAAGCCCGATCGCTATCAAGGGCGATCGCGTCATTTAATTGTATTTCCGCCTGCTGATAATCCCCCATTTCCAACAGTGCCCAGCCCATATTCTTATGTAAAGCCGACTTTAAATCGACTTCTTTGACAAGCAGTAATCCTCTTTTCAGTCGAGGAAAAGCAGCCGAATACCGTTTTTCCAGAATATCCAATCGAGCTAAATTATTCAGGGATTTTTCAGGAACTTTTACTACCGCTTTTTCGTAGCTATCTCGCGCCGCCAAAAAGTCTCGGTTTGCCTCAAAAATTAAACCTTGAATATAATGAGTTTCCCCCAAGTTGGGATCTAAAATCAATGCTAAATTCAGATTAAACTGAGCCTCATCGAACCTGTCAGCCACGTAATTATCAGCAGCAACATTACTTAAAAAAACAGCCCACTGAGGGGCAAATAATTTTAAAATGATAATGCCCAAAAACAGCGATACACCTACCCCTAACCCAGCCAGACGATAATTAATCCGATTTAATCTCCCGTAAGGGTTTCTAGTTCCAGCTTGACGAAAGAACCTTGCAACAGTTAGATGACTGCACTCAATTCGATCTAAACGCTGCAAAATGTTGCTGGGATTTTGAGGGCGATGCTGAGATTCAGCAGCCATCATCTCGTCAATTAAATCTGCAAAATTAACTGAAATTTGTGGCGCAAATTCTCGCCAAATCAACTCTTCTGTTGCTGTTGTCGCTAAATCATATGGGTGATTCCCAGTTAGCAAATGTACAAAAGTCCGCCCCAAGGCAAACAAGTCAGATTTGGGAATTGCAGTGCCATGCTCTTGTTCAGGAGGTGTATATCCTCGTGATAAAATCAGCGTAGTATCTCTATTTTCATATTTATCAATATAGGTATCCGAAGTTATTTCTGTTGCAGCACCAAAGTCAATGAATACTAGGCTTCCGTCAGGACAGCACATAATGTTGCTGGGCTTAATATCTCGATGAAAAAAACCTTTGCTGTGTACCCCATTCAAAATTTTTGTTAGTTGCTTCAGCCAATCAAGGGCTTGATTTTCAGAAATGATTCCGTTTTCTTTCAGCCATTGTTCGAGATTTTTACCTTGAATTTCCTCCATTGCTAAACAGTGCAGCTTATTACCATTAATGGTTTCAAAAGTAAAGTATGCTCCAGGGAAAACTTTAGGTACTTCCAGAGATTGGAGACAGCGTAATATCAGTTCTTCTTGCTGAAACAGACGAACTACATTGGAATTGGTATCATCGGTTAGCACTTTCAAAATCTTGGGAATATCCCAGCCTGCTTCCTTAAATCCAAAATCTTCTAATTCAAAAATTTGGGTGCGATCGCTTTGATGTAGCATTCTCACCGCTCGATAGCGGTTATTGATTAACAATGGCGTGCCACAAGCAAGGCAAGTCTCGGAACCGTAAAGGTTTTGACGCTGTTGACACTTAGGATTGATACAGTAGCTAACACTCTCTTTTCCCAACATTTGCTCATCAAAGCTATCCATTATTTCTTCCTCCTCGACCTCCGCTTAAAAAACTTAATATTACAGCAAATTTCACGTTTCTGAAGTATATCTTAGGTTGATCAATCCCCTAGGTAGGGCAGGCTAAGGTGTCCTTACACTTCATAAACCTGGAATACACTGTATTTATCTGACAAGTGATTTTTGCTGTTTTTTCTGATCGCCTTGTGTGAGATTTTTTTCATCTACTTGCATAACTGCTAGCAAGTTTTGGAAGTTATCTTGAATGTACCCTCTTTCTAGTAGAGGCTGATTTTTAAGCACAGAATAAACTTTATTTAACTGCTCATAGCCTTTGCTATTAGTTTTAAACAACTTAGTCAGATGATTCTTGACAGTAATGGCGATGGAATTTTGTTCCATAGCAATTTTCTTGGTTGGAACTAGCTGCGGATTTTTCAAAACCAAATGGCTTGTGAGTAGTTTAATTTTGTTTTCATCAAGTTTGGGGTTTTTAAGGAGATCAAAAATTTCGGTGCAAACCTGGTTTGTCAATTGCTCCGTCACGTATTGCATTAAAACTTGATGCAGCACGAACTCAGTTTGACCGCTGCAAGTATTTTTATCAATCAACTCCCGTCGCAGCAGCGAAGATAAGGCTTCTAAAATCTCCGATTTAGATACCGGAAATAAAAGATAGTCGGCTAACTGCTCTAAAGAAACGGGAGAACCTTCGATCGCCAACCAATATAGAATCGCTTTTTCTAAATTTTCCAATCTTTCAAATTGGTCGTTCAATAAAGCTTTGATTCCTCCAAATACAAAAGTTTGGCGTTTGAGAAATTCAGAGACTTTGCCACTAAACAATTCACGAATAGCAGGAGCGACAAGTTTTAATTCTAGGGGATTTCCTTGATAAATCTTAATCAGTTCTGTCCATTTTTCCTCATCTAACAAATCTTGAGCTTGAAAAATATCTCGTGCTTCTGTCTCCTGTAATCCTGTCAGTTTTAAAGCTCGAACTGGCGAACGCTCGCCCACGAGGAGAGTGATCGCCTCTGGTACTTCCCGCGTGACGATTACTAAGCAGCTTTTATGCTGTTGTTCTGCAATTCTTTGGATTAATTCGCCATACTTTTCATAGCCTTCTCGATAATGTCCGGCTAGCTTAGTCGGCTCTAAGATTGTTTCCAAACCGTCCAGCACGATCAGACATTTGGAATGTCGCAATTTTTCTATTAGTTGTGAGATTCTTTCATCCACATCAACTGGTAAGTTAATCTGGGGCGATCGCTCAAAAAATTGCATCAAGTAAGTTAAGAAATTGGCGAGGGTTGGTGCTTGACGGAGCGATCGCCAAATCACGGACTCAAATTCCCCCTGAAGTTGTTGGGCTAGCTTTACCGACAGAGTTGTCTTGCCAATCCCGCCGACTCCACTCAACACTACCAAGCGGCAGTGTTCTGTAATAATCCACTCCGTGAGTTCACTGATTTGTTGAGTGCGACCGCAGAAAACGGAAATATCTGGGGCTTCACCCCAATCAACTAGCAAACTCTGAGGATTTTCGCCAGAAATCAACGCAGAGTCAGACAGCAGCGGTGTTTGAGGGGATATCATCTGGGGTGACATTTGTCTGGAGGGCGATCGTAAATGCCGCCCCAGTGCCGCGCGGAAATTAGCTTTGCTGACTTCTTCTCCAAAAGCTTCGGAGAGCAACTTCCAGAACTTGGGCCCGACATCTCGCATCAGGTAATTCACCTTATATTGAGAACTCTCGGCCATTTGCTCGTAGGTCATCCCCAAACACGCCCCGCGCAAAATCGCTACTTCTGGGTCGCTCAGGTGTCTTTCAGTTTCGGTAAAAACCTTTGTATCTATAAGTTTGAGGGTTTCTTCAAATTCCATTGCTTTACTAAATGTTGCGATGCACTGTCTCGAATGACTTCACCATAACCCTAAGTTAACAAAGCTTTTTAGTTGACTGACTTATGCAGTATTATTTTTCAGAATTATGTTATGTTTGGTTATGTATTGCGGTAAAGTTCAGTGCGGTTTTAGAGCAGTCAAGTCGTACCCTAACCCTTGATGCCCTGTACCGGAGGTCACAGGAACAGCCAGCAGCTACAGCATATTCCATTTTTTATACTGTCTGGAATTTGACTTTAGCAATTCGATCGCAATATTCCACTTCTCCTTGTCAGCATTGCCCGGAAGGGCGATTTCCGGTTTGCTCGTACACGATTCCTCGGATTCCAAGATTAGCGAACAGATATTTGTCTGAGTCTGATGGCAGCAATCCTGATGCAGATGAGTTCGTTAGAGCTTTGCAATCAGTTTATGGAACAAAGTCGGTTCGTTGACTAACTTATGTCATGTGACGATTTGAAATATGTTATGTTTTTGTATGATATAAAGTTAACCACTGTTTAGAAGGCAATCAGTCAAGCGGTAGGCGATCGCCTTGACACCCCCTATCACAAGTCAGAGAAACAGTCAGCAGTTAATTTGCGTGCTTCTGGGGCGATCGCCCTAAAGTCCGATCGCCTCTCAAATTCTAGTTTCACAAAAGGATTGATATTCATGGAAAAATTCCCACAAAAACGAAACGAAGAGCCGAATCATGAGCAAAAAATTAGGAACAACATAGAGCGAAAAGAGATTGGCAAAGGAGAGAGTCAACCAAAAACTCAAAAAACTACAACTCAGGGACAGCAAACAGCAAACAGCCCAAACCTAGCTGAATTCAAACAAAAGTTAGCTGATTTGAGAGCACAAACACCTACTCAACAACAGCAGACACAGCTAAGTCCAAATCAACAAAAACTTGCAGCCCTAAAACAAAGCGTTCCTCAAAAATCCCAGTCCACCCCAACTGCAAAACCACCATCCGCTTCTCTCTAGCCGATCGCACTGCCTCGATCCAGAAACACAAATATGGAGAAATTTTTCGATTGGTTTTTGATCCAGACAATTCAACAAACCTGCAAGTTTCTGGGCTGGATATTTCATCAAACCTTCAAATCAGTCCGTGCTGGTATCAGTAGTAAAAACCTTCTAATTCTTGGTCCAGGAGAGACTTTAAAACCTTGGGTGAGATATCGAGAGTTGTTTGATTATTCGCAAACAGCGAATAAAAAAGAAGCCATAAATTTAGCACATGGTGATGCTAAAAACGGCGACTTTTGGTTGGGAAAGTATGTCACTTTTAGAAATAGCAAAGCTAGATCGACAACTGACCTTTGGATTCCCAACCAGTTTTTACACCAGCACGTTTTGATTGTCGGTGCAACTGGTGCAGGTAAAACTGAACTGTTGTTGAAATCGGCGGAGAGTTTGATGCAGAAAGGCAATTTGGTTTGTGTTGATGCAGCGGGATTTTTGGGCGATCGCCTTGCCAACTTCGCTCGCAGTGCGGGGTCAAAGTTAGTTTGCTGGGATTTGAGTGCCACTAAGAATCAAGTTGTTTGGAACTTTTTGGAGGAATTGGAAAAATTTGGGACTGAAAAGGAAATTAGGGCGATCGCCCAAGCTTTATACGGCAATTTTGAGCCGACAGATGCCAACGCTGCTTTCTGGAGCCGCGACATCATGTGGTTGACTGCCATTCTCGGAGTAGTTATGGAAGCGCGACGGCAAAATTTAGTCAAACTTGACCCTAGCGATTTACCAGCTCTTGTCATGGACAGATATGCCGTCGAGGGTTTATTAAATAATTTGCCTCAAGCAAATGCACAGTGGGGTTCGGATCTTTATTCATACTTGAGTCTTCCGGACGATCGCTTTGGATTAGATATTAGTTTCCTACAAAATAAGCTTAGCCCCTTTAAAGATCCAGGTGTCAGAAAAATTTGCGATGGCGCAAGCGACATTTTTTTACTACAAGCCTTAAACGGTACCTCCAGACATACATTAGTAGTCGGTCAATCCCTCGCTGATGGCAAATTTGGTTCGTCTTTGGCAGCAGTAATGATTAGCTATGTAATGAATGTGATGTACCGCCGAATGAAAAATCCCAAGCACGATTGGATGCCCACTTATATTATCTGCGATGAAGCTCCTCGCTTAAAAAATATTGACTATGAAGAGTTAACAGCAATTGGCCGCAATGCCAAAGTAGGTGTATTTTTGATGTGCCAATCAATAGATCAATTTCCTGAAAAAACTCTGCCAGCACTCAACAACTGTCGGACTCAAATCTTTTTGCAGGGAGTGAGTCACAAAACAGCGGATTGGCTGAGTAAACCTTTAGGAGAATATCAAAGGCAGGTGATGACTATGAGTGTATCTGGAGGGACGGTTGGCCCCAGTCCTCTTAATCGAAAAGATGTCGGCTACGAACGAGTTCCTATTTTGGGGATTTCGGAGATTAGCAATCGGCCTTTGGCTGCAATGCCGAGTGGATTGAGTGCGATCGTCCGGGTGAATACTTCGCAAACACCGACAACTAAACCTTTTTTAACAGATTATTCAGCACAGTAGGAGGTGATAGCGATGGGGATAATTTATATTGGCGATCGGGAAACAGGTAAAACTTCTTTGGTATTGGATCTAGCTAATCCTAAAAGTAATTATGTAAAAGTTATAACTCCTGATTATGAAAATCTTAAACAACAGCTATATGATGCCAATTTGGAAAGAACAAAGGCAACAGATGCAAATGAGGCAATTTACAAAAGATTACTAGAAATCCAGGTTCAGCTACCAGCAATGACAAAGCAAATTACTTTAGATTGGCTAGATACCCCAGGGGAAATATGGCGAAGTAGTTGGCAATCTGCAAACCCCGATCGGTGGCAGATTTTTTTAGAAACAATTCTACAAAGTGAAGGAATTTTACTGATTGTTCCACCTTATCGAGAAATTCTTAAACCTGATGTCAATAATCCAGAAGATTTTATCAATCAGGAGCAATGGTGTAATCGATTTAATCGATGGGTGGATTTCTTTCGTTACCAATGTCCGAAAGTACGGCATTTAGTAATGTGTTTAAACAAAGCAGATCTTTTTTGTGACATTCACAAAGAAGCATCACAATTAGAATATATTCCTCATCGTTCCAAAATGAACTGGCAGCAACGAGATGCCTATGTCTTTCAACGGTACTTCAGACCGATTCAACCTCAAATTGACCAAATCAATAAAAGTGTATCGGGGCTATCAGTTCGTTGCTTCATTACTAGCATTTACAATCGAGCTTTGTTGGAATTGCCTTGGATTTATCTAGGGAGCTTTTTAGCTAAGTAAAGGAGTCAAAATTATGGGAAATATTTGTGTAATTGGGCCGAGAGCTTCAGGAAAAACAACTTACTTAGCGGCTTTAGCTTATAAGAGACGAACAAGTAAGAACTCACAAAAATTTAATATTCAACCTCTGGGCGATGATTCAAGGGAAATTGCAGACAAAGCAGAGAATATTATTTGCCAAGGAGCATCTTTTGAACCGAATAAAATAGGAGGATTGACGAAAACAGTTGATGATTTGCCTCTGTATTCCTTTAATATTGAGATTCAAAATCATTGGTTTACGAAGCCAGAGTCATTTCAGCTCAACGTTAGAGATTATCCTGGGGAGATATTTGAAAAAATAGCCGATCGCAATCAGTCAGATCCAATTTGTGAAGAGTTTCTCGATGAGTGCTTAAGGAAAGATGTAGTAGGTTGCTTAATTCTCCTAACTGCATGGGACCAAGCCGCAGACACTTTGTACAACCAAGTGATAAACAGGTTTATAGACTTAATGGACTCTCACGATCGCACCGACGACCTCCGGCTAGCAGTGGCGATGAGCAAGTCTGAAAGGGGAGAACTTTGGCCGGGAAGGTTAGACCCAGAAACAGATTTATTTAGATTGCATCTCCCCAGAACCAGAGATAGTTTGCGGGAGCGAATTACATCCCAAAATCTCCGGTTTTATGCAATTTCGACATTTGGAGTATTGCGGCGAAATGACCCCAGACCAAACCGCATTGATGAACAGGGAAAATTTGGCAAAGCTTCGGTTTTAAGAGATGCACCTCACTGGCAGCCTTATAACTTGATAGAGCCTCTTTATTGGCTGAGTCAAACTACTAAAGTAAAGGGAAAGGTTAAGTAAATGCTGGATTGGTTAAATCAAAATAAAACAAAAAGTTCAAGCAGTTTAGATTTCCTCGATCGCAATAGCGTAGTTCGGATTATTGGCGATCGGGGTTCCGGGAAAACTGCCTACATCGCATCCTTAGCTTATTGGCCAAATGCCGATCCTTCGAGTCCCGTTCAGACAGTGACATCGGGTAACTCTGAAACACAGGAACTGGTTGCTAAAGCTCAAAATATCTTAGAGCAAGGTCTACAAATGGAAGGTAGCGATCTGAATGACCGTGTGGCAGATGTAAAAGATTACTCCTTAACTATCGTTCTCAAAGGGCAATTTAGCTTTTTACATAAGGTCAATACGGTCATAAAAAATGTTCAGTCTGCCATGAAACCACAGCTAGTCCAGTTAAACATTAGCTGTCAAGATTACGCCGGAGAGTTTTTTGCTGACTTGCTTCATAAAGTAGGCGACTCGAAGTTAGAAGACTACCTAGAAAATTGCTTGTTGGCAAACGGCATTATGTTTCTAACAGATGGTACAACTCACCGCAAAGATTCTGAGTATGCTAGCGGTCTCGATAAGTTTTTAGTAGCCATCGATCGCACTGATATTAGCAGAATCCAGCGACGCATTGCCTTTGTAATGACTAAATGCGAACAGTCGGAATTGTGGGTGAACCGGCACAATCCCAGAGAATTAGCTCAACTTCGTTTTCCTAAAACTTTTGGGAAATTGCAAGCATGGCAACAAACGGGAGGCGGTCAAGTAGATTACTTTACGACTTCTGCTTTCGGTGTGTTGGGGAGCAAACATCCAGAACCAAATTCAGTACGAATCAAGCGCGATCGCGATGGCACGACTTCTTGTATTAAAGACCCGAAACGCTGGCGACCTTTTGGTTTAGTAGCCCCCATTTACTGGCTTTGTACCGGCGAACGACACAAAGAACTAGATAAGGACTAAAAAAATGAATTCACCAATCGTTAAAATTCACGAATTTAGCACCGGTATTCAAGCAGAAAAAACCCCCGACGGCGGGTGGGTATCGCGGGGATTTACTGGCCAGTATATAAACAGAACGATCGAGCCAATTCCGGGCGCTGTCCAAAGCGCGATTTCCAATCGAGAATTTGCTGTTGCTGAAGGTGCATCCAGGGACAATCCTGCAATCATTGGCCGCGAAGTGAGTGATGATACCCAAAATTGGTCAGTCATTGCTGTCGTCACCAGAGGTGGAGACGATCGCGGACGTAGCGCTTCCATGTATCGTTACTTTCTCTGCGAAGGGAAGGGCAATTTATGGAAGATTTTGACTTGGATCGAGTCTGAACGCCAAGGGGGACGGATGCCTGTTTTCAACCCCTTTGAAACGAAATATATAGGGCAGCCGAATGAATTTTCTGTTCCCAATCAACCTCAAATTTCTCTGCGCCCTGAACTCGAACAATTACTGGTTAATGATGTTCCAGTTATTGTTCCTTTTGGGGAGCCATGTACGACCTTAATTGTCGATCGAATGGCGACAGAAAAAGCCAGAGCCAACAATCAGCTTGTCGCCTGGGCTTTTCAAGTAGAAGCATTGGAGCAACTCAGAGGTTTTTTGGTGATTCAGCCCGCTAGCGAAAAAGCCGAGGAATTGTTGCACAGGGCGATGGCTAGCACGCCTCAATATACCGCCCCCATTGCTAGGGAGTACGAAATCAAATCCGCAATTAAAGGTTTGATTAGCCGGGACAAAGTAAAGCCGGAGCAAGTGGAAGTAATTGAAACATCAATCAATCAAGTTAAAGAGAGCGACTGGGAAGTAATTTTTAACGGACAAGGGTCTTCCCAGGCTCTCAGACAGGGAATTTACAGCCCTCAAATGGTGCGTCTTTTGACCCTGAGAGCGATGGTAATTCCCCAGACATTGCCTGAGTTTTTGGATTGGATGCAGCAGCGGGGAAAACAGGAGGATCATTATCAAGTTTCTGAACATTTTCAATCTGAAATTAAAAATTCTCTCAGCGGAATACCGGGGAATACACAGAATTTTATACTCAAAGTAAGTCAAGGAGTAAAACTAATTATTCCCAGGCTGGTTGATCGGCCAAAATTGTTAGATGGTGTTGTCTGGTTGTTAAGTTCCCCTTATGGATTGTGGAAACAGATTTATTCTCAGCAAATTGCTTTAGATATTGACCATGATTTAAGATTAATGAATCCTCAAGTCAAGCACTCACCCAATATATCTTTCAACGTCATTAATAATAGCGAATGGAAAGAATTGTCAAATCAGCTACAGCTTTATTGGCCACCCCGCTCTTGCCCGTCTCAAGAAAAATATCAGCCTTTAGCTGACCTATTCGGTCAATTAGAGTTTCCGCAGATAGCAGCCTTTTTCTATCATATAGGATATGGACACGTACCAAAAGAAATTTTTTATCAAATTTCTCATAAAGGAGGTCGGTATTTTAATGTTTATGGAGTCCGAATTGAAAGACAAGTGACTCTCCCTGAAATTTTGTTGTGGCTATTAAGAGAAATAGGAGGAAAAATCGTGCCACTCGCCTTTGTAATTCCGTTGATGACATTGACATTTATAGTTGGTTTGCTAGGAGGAAAGCTTTTATTTGAGCAACCTTATTCCCAACGTATAAATCCATCCAGTATTACTACACAAGATAATTACGGGTCATCTGATTCAGCCAATCAGCAGGCTTCCAAATCCAAAAAAGACTCTAAAACGAATCTCGGTATTCAAATACCTTCAGATAAAAAGAAAGAGGCTTTGAGAAGATTTGATGAAACCGCTGAAGTGATAAAAGAAGAGGTAGTTAAGCAACTGAAACAAGAAGGATTCGGTCAAGAAGAAGTAGAGTCACAAATAAGAGATGAACTTAATTTACGTCTTGATCCTCAAGGTCAACAGCTTGATTATCAAGATATTCTAAAAGTAGAAAACACTAATCAAACCACAAAAGAACAATGGATTCAGGCTATCTATAAATATCAGATGGATAATCAATTGCCACCATTGGGTTATATTAACCCAGATAATAAGCCTACGGCTAAGAAGTTGAAAGAAGATATAAGGAAAAAGCTACTAAATAAACAACAATCACCTGACAAACTACTGAAAGGAACTTAAATATCATGAGAAGCTACCTGTACATACTCGCGGGCATAACATCAGCCTTAATTGGCTGGAACCTCGGTCAAGTATTCCTCACTGACTTAGGTTTACTGAAGACATTTCCCGAACTGATACTCTTCCCCTGCATCGGAGTGGCACTGAGTGTTGCAATGGTGTTTACTGAAATTTTTGTCAGTACCCCCACTAGACCTAAATTGTGCTGGCGAATTGCCTTGTTTCCCCTGAGCATTGCAGCAGGATTAGGGATATTTTTTGGCTTGATTTCTGGGGGCATTGCCCAGATTGTTCTCTTGCCACAAATTCGGTTTGATACTCGAATTTTGAGAATCGTTTGTTGGCTGTGCATCGGCGCTTCCACGGGCATTGCTGAGGGGGTTACTTGGCGGTGGCACAGCACGGAGGCGGGAGATGCCAAGCGTTTTTGGCAGCGCTTCCAGACAAGTGTAGTTGCCAGCATTGCAGCGAGTTTGGCCGCGGTTTTGATTTTGGAAATCCTGGGGCAAATCGGAGTTTTTTCGGGGGTACTGAAGGGTGTGGCAGACCCCTTGGGTTTTTCGATATTGGGAATGTTATTGGGTTTTGGATTGAGCCGATCGACATCTCCTAGCTACATGGCTGCTCTCCGGGCTGGTACTGGTTTTGAATACACAGGAGAAAATTATGACGATCAATTTGGTAGCTCGAACATCGCACCTGTTTATCCTGCGATCGATAAACAGCAGGCAAAACTCAAGTTTGTTAGCGATAGTGAATCCGACAAAATTGAGGAAGGTTTATCAATTCAACTGCCAGAAAAAGGCATTATCCGAATTGGTTCTGCTGACCAAGCTCACATCAAAATTCCGGGATTGCCTCTTCATCTTGCTGACTTGGAAGTGAAAGCCCGTGAAGCTATTCTGAAACCTAATGCTAAGTTTTACGGCAGTATCGAAGTGAATGGAAATCGCCTGAATTCCCGCGACAATATTTCTCTCAAACACAACTATCTCCTAACTTTTTACCAGAAAGATGAATATACAGCCAATGAACAGAAATTCTACCGATTTGTTTACTACAATCGCTTCCTTGACCCGCAAGCTTAGTCTATCTGCACTGCTGGCTTTTTCTCTGGGAAATCCCGCCTGGAGTCAGGCAAAAACTGCGGAAATTGTCGGTAAGCCCACAGTAGAAGAGGATCGAGTGACTGTCCGCATAAAAGTCAAAGATGCTAACGATAAACCTGTGATGGGTTTACAGGAGACTAATTTTAACCTGATAGTCGATCGCAAACCACTGGAATTTCGCAGCAAAGATTGGAAAAGTCCCGATGAAACCATACCACCTCCGGCTTTCATTATTGTGCTGCTAGATTACAGCGGCAGTATGCAGCAAAAAGACAGCCAGGGTACTAGCAAGATAGAAGGAGCAATGAAAGCCATTCGAGAATTTACAACAGAACTTGGTAATCGCTGTCCCAAGAATTCAACTATTGAATGTCCCAAACCCCAAGTGTCAATTGTCCCCTTTGGTGACGCAGGACCGAATTGTGCAGGGAATCCAGTTAATCAGGATGTATTAAATAAATTTTTCCCGGCTGGGGATTTCAAATTGAATAATTATTTGGAGTTCTTAGCTGGTCAAAAACCTTGTGCTTCTACAAATATTTATGAGCCTCTGGGTAAATCAATTCAGTTTTTGGCAAACGAAGGCGATCCGCGTTTTTTTGTACCCGAAAATTCCGATTTGCCGAAGCCAAGGTTATCTGTTGTTGTCTTATCGGATGGCTATCATAATAAACCTAATGAGGAGCGAGATTTCAATAATTTATTAACGCTATTGAAACGCAATGAAAAAATCACAGTCCACACTTTGGGTTATGGTTTCACACCAGCTCAGTTGGGGCAGAAGTATGGTTTAGGAAGACCGGCTAAGCGTTCTGATATTGGTAAGGGCGATCGCAAAGTTCCTGAAGAGGAATTTGTGGACGAAAATCGTTTAGCAGAAATCGCTAAAGTGACGGGCGGTATCGCTGAGTTTTCCCCTAATTCTCAGGCGGTGTCTGAGAAGCTGAAATTATTTATGAATGCTCTTTTGGGCGAGTACCAAATTAGCTACCAGCAGCCGGATGCCGAACGCGGTTCTAAACATGATGTTGTGGCCATCGTTCAATCGGATGGTGCTTCTAAAGTGCAGTCAGAATCAGCATCTTATACGATCGCAGTTTTTGGGCGATCGCTCCCATTGAATACTCGCATGATGATGCTGCTAGCGGTGTTGGCAGTTATAGGTGCAGGGGGTATTTTACCCTTTTGGCTATGGGCAAATCATTTAAAGCAAGAAATGGAGAATTAGAGATGAAAAGCCTTCATTACTTCACAAAAATATTGGCTAACTGTTTACTGTTAATTAGTTTTGCGTGTGCTGCTATGCCTAACATTCAAAATCAATCTTTAACAACTTCAAAGGGATGTTTAGACAAACCAGAATTGTCACTAGATAGTCAAAATGTGAAACTTGTCGTATTAGGAGAGCAGATGTTAACAGAATCTGGAATTGTCAGTCAAAGTAAATCGATAGGATACGCTTTTGAAGCCAAGGCTAATCAAAAACTGACCTACAAAATGGATAAAAATGTTTGTATTTGGATTTTCACGCCAGATAATCAACTCTTAAATACAGGAGTTTTACCAACTACTGGAAAGTACATAATTCAAGTATCTGCACCACAAGGATCTACAACTGTTGACTTATCTATGGGTTTAGATGTTGCACAGACTTCTCCACCAAGTACACCTAATTCCTCAGCAGTGACATCCGCGCCTTCTCCAGAAAATATACCTAATTCTGCCCCGCCTGCCAATACCACTGCTACTCGAATTTCCCGATCGAACTTTCCCAAAGCCAGTTGCGGAGATCCTCTACCTACCAATCCTAATGATTATCCGGTTGATTTTTATCCGGTTTATCTACCCGACAGCGAAGCTAATTTACAAATAGCGCAACGCTTTTGTCAAGATGCCTTATCGAAAAGAAGAAAAGATAGTCGAACAAGAGCAGTTCAAGTAGCTGCATTTACTAGCAAGCAAAGAGCCATAGAGTTTAGGGATTTTTTGAATTCTGAGACTAGCGGTGCAAGCATAGCACCTTCTACAAGAATCCAAAATAAGCCTTGAAAATCAACTACTTGGACTGACAGTAAATCTTAAAAAATAAAAAAGCAATGAAACTGAACAATCTTTGGCTGTATTTAATGTTGATAATAATTGGTGGATGTAGTGCTGCTTCTTCCAATCCCAATTCTAATGCAGGATTTGCCGGTAGCACTTGCCCCGAAAAACCTTCAAGCACTTTAGACTCAAAAGATGTCAAAGCTATTTCCATAGCTACTTCTGGAACTACCAAAGAATCCGGTCAACTTAATGGGGGTAAATCTTTAGGTTATACCTTTGAAGCTCAATCAGGTCAAAAGCTCAGCTATCAAACTAAAGACGATATTTGTATTTGGATTTTCACACAAGATCTTACTCTTTTGAGCAATACAGATTTGCCTAAGTCAGGAAAATACACGATCCAAGTTGCAGCACCAAAAGGCAGTACAACTTTTAACTTAGAAATGAGTTTAGGCACTTTACAAACATCTACAAGTTCTGTCTCTCCTGTCCCTTCTAGTCCCCAGACGACCTCTAATAATCCTTCAAATACACCTAATAATTCTCCAAATACATCTCCATCGAATACCAACAGTAGCGGGTTAACTCAAGATCAAGCTAGTCAACTAATTGCCAATTGGTTAAATGCAAAGTCTCAAATATTTTCTCCTCCTTTCGATCGTCAGTTAGTAGCAAACTACACGACAGGTCCACTATATACAGATATCACTAAACCCGGAGGTTCGATTGATTGGTTAAACAACAATAATTCCCGCTATGACTATAGAAACTCTCGCATAACTAAAGTTTTCTCTTTTGATAATTCAGGAAGTCAGCCAGCAATGAAAGTCCAAATTTATGAAGAACGTACTCTTTATGGACCGAAGGGAATTGACTCGAACCAATCAGGTTCATCTACAAAAAATTACATCTATTTCTTTTCTTCGGAAAACGGTTCTTGGAAAATTTATGATTACAGGACTGCTGAATGATGCGAAACAGAATTAGTCAAATTAAAGACTTTTCATTGGCAATGCCATTTATTCCCTACCTCTTCTATCTGGTTATACCCACCTGTTTGATAGGAATTATGTTTTATTATCTAACTAATAACAAGGTGAGCGATACAATTTCCTGTAAGACCAACAATCAACTTGGCTTAACTCAATCCAATCCCCAAAATATCCAAACAGATATCAGAAGCGGTGAAACTACTTGCTATCTTTTTGATGGTGTTGCAGGGCAAAATATAACGATTGATACTACTAGCAAAACTACTTTGTTAACACCAAATAATAATCAGTTAGTATTGCTAGGTACTTCTCAATACACTTTACCGGAGACAGGAACTTATACTCTAAAAGTCACTTCCTCTAAGGATAAAGAACCCTATCAACTTAAGATAGCACTAGACAATCAAGGAGCTATCGCCACTTTTCCAGCAGGCGCAAGTAAATATCCCTCCTCTTCTAATCCTAATTCTACCGTTAGAACGCAACTTAGTTATAACGTCAAAAATCCTCCATCTTTTAAGTCAGACTGGCAACTGCAAAAAATTGTTGATGATATTTTGGGTACGATCCAAGCTCAAGGTTTATCAACGAATAATGTATCTATCAGTCTTGTCAAGCTAAGCGATCGTAACTGCTGTGCCTATGGTTCCTATTCAGATAGCCAGGCCATATTTCCTGCTAGTGTATCTAAGCTATTTTGGCTAGTAGCACTTTATGGACAGTACAACGCAGGTATTCTCCAAGAAGCAACAATCTCTGAAGGAGAGATTTATAAAATGATTCAAGATTCAGATAATGAGCCTGCTAGTCGTGTTGTCGATACCATAACTGCTACAGAGTCAGGTACAGAACTAACACCAGAAGAGTTAAAAACTTGGATTGACAAGCGTCTTTGGGTGAATCATTTTTTTGAAAGTGCAGGATATAGAAATATTAATGTCAGTCAAAAAAACTTTCCCATTCCTTACTTAAAAATGAAAAGCCCGGATAAGGGTAGAGATTTACAAATTCGAGGCAAGGGAGTATTGCCTATTAGAAACTACTTAACGAGTTTTGATGTCGCTCGGCTTTTATACGAAATAGATAGCGGTCAAGCAGTTTCAAAAGAATACAGCAGCAAAACCAAAAAGTTATTAAGCAGAGACTTAAACCCCGATGTCTGGAAAAAAAAGGAATACAATTCTATTGGAGGCTTTTTTGCCGAATCATTACCTCAAGATAGCCGGGTATTTTCCAAAGTTGGGTGGACTTTGGACAGCCGTCAAGATGCGGCAATTATTGAAAGCCCTGACGGAAAAGTGCGCTACATATTAGTAATATTTGCTGACAATCGGGGCTTCGCGGATGATTGGAAGATATTTCCAACAATTTCGCGACAGGTATACGATCGCATGGTTAATTACAGCTCAAATTAATAGTGATATCTCGTAAATGTTTAAGCAATAGGAGAACGCAGAATGCAAAACTTTTTCGGACAATTAAGACAAAAACTTAGCAAACCCATACTTTTCGGTCTGTACGGAGCAGTGGGCTGCCTCGGCGCCGCAACATTATTAGGTGAAGCTTTCCTAGCACTAACCAAACTTCCGCCAACACCCCGATCGCCCCAAGCCATCGTTTTATTAATCGACTGCTCCGGGAGCATGAATGAAAACAACAAACTCCAAGAAGCCAAATCCGCCGCCAAAGCTTTTGTACAGCGACAAAACCTTTCACAAAATAGCCTCGCCGTCGTTGGATTTGGCAGTAACGTTCAAGTTGCAGCGCCCCTGAGCGGCAATAAACTTATGCTCGAACAAGCGATCGCCCAACTTTCCGATGGTGGCGGCACGAGGATGGACATCGCCATTGAAGCCGCAGCACGAGAAATAAAGACAAATCCCCTCCAACGTCACATCCTACTATTTACTGACGGACAACCGGGCTATACGGGAGCTAACCGGCGACAAGAAGAAGCCAATACCCTCACCGCAGGAAAATCAGCCAAAGCTCAAGGAATCAACCTGGTTGCTGTGGCTACCGGCGACGCCAACACCAACTTTTTGACTAACCTAACAGGCGATCGCTCCCTTGTTTTCTATGCCAATTCCGGCAACTTCGATCGAGCATTTCGCCAAGCCGAAGAAGCCATTTATGGCAGCCAACTCGTGGAGTCTGGCTCAACAGGGGACTACGGCTTGCTCTATTCCGTTTTACGCATTGGCGGGTGGACAGCACTCCTGGCGATCGGCACATCTTTAGCTCTCATTGCCGGCCAAAACCATTACTTGCGCCGCCGCCTCCTCACACCCAGTGAGGGAAGTATCGGTACTGCGGGTGGCCTCGCCGCCGGAGTTGCAGCAGGGGCGATCGGGCAACTCTTATTTTTACCCGTCGCTAGCATCCCGATTCTTGCCCTTGGTGGCAGAGTCATTGGTTGGACTATCCTCGGCACCTTCCTCGGCGGCGCAATGTCCTTCTTTGTCCCCAATCTCGAAATCCGTCGCGCCCTACAAGCTGGAGGTATGGGTGGTGCAGCCGGGGCGATCGGTTTCCTATTAGTTTCTGCCACTTCTGGAGATTTGGTAGGGCGACTGGTAGGTGCTGCGATCGTCGGTTTTTTCATTGGTTTGGCGATCGCCCTAATTGAAGATTTGAGCCGAAGAGCGTGGCTAATCGTCCATTGGACACCAACAGAACAAACTCCAATCAATTTAGGTACAACACCTGTAATTTTTGGCAGTTCTGAAAATGCTCACATCTACTTACGGAAAGACTTAGGTTATCCGCCTGTTGTAGCCAAAATCTACCTCAAATCAGGAAAAATTATTATGCAGTTTGATGAGGAAATGCAAAAACAAAAAGGCATGAAAAATTTGAGGCACGAACTAGCCAATGGCGACCGGAGAAAAATCGGAGAGGTGATGATTGAAGTAAAAACTGCTATAGACATCTCCCATAATTATTGTGGAACGGGCATCTTGCCTGTTCTTTACAGGCTTTTTAGGAGATGTCTTATGAAGAAGTTGCCATGAATTGTAAAAAAGGCGATCGGACTAAATTTCATATATTAATCATTAATGATTTACCAACTCCGACCAAAGAAACCGGGTTTTCACCTAATATATGGGTAGCAATGAAGTATTTTCGTAAAAAACCAGGTTTCTATAAATCCGCGCAGTTTGCAAGATATTTGTAGGTAACTCAATGAAATCAAACACGATCAAATATACCCTTGCTCTGAAAGTTAAAGACTGCCCAAACCCTGACGAGGACTATCAATATAGTCTCAGCCTCAATCTGCATCAGGAAAACAACCCAGAGAAAATATTCACCTCCGAAATTCTACAAAGTATGCGAACCAGCTTGCAAAACCAAAGTCAATGTCTAATCAACGATAATCACCTGAATCAAATGATAAATAAGTGGATTCAAGATATCAAAGAAGGATATCGATTCAGTACCATTACTCTTGATTTGCCTCCGCTGATAGCTGAAAAAATCAACCAATTGCAGGAAGCGGGCAATCAAGAGATGCCGACCCCTATCTATCCAGATTTATCTGAGATAGCGCCCTGTTGGGGGATGCTACCGCCGCTGAATTTTTGTTGAATTTTGCACCGCGATCGAACAATACGATTCAGTTAACACTGTTAATTCCCCGGAGATCCCCCTAAATCCCCCTTAAGAAGGGGGACTTCGCAGCACCTTCTTGTCCCCCCCTTTTTAAGGGGGGCTAGG
>NZ_JAUBOJ010000011.1:0-10800 GCF_036700185.1 Microcoleus sp. BM001215392
GTCCGGTTCTTAGGGGAGGGAGATACGGCGACGTATGCTTTCTTACCCAACAGTCGCAAGCACGGTTTTGTAGGAGAGATGGTGGGGGACACTCTACCATCGACTCTCTAACTGTATCAGGTGATTTAACCGCTGACTATCCTTCTGCTACGGGGGGACAAGCTGACGGCCCGACGGCCCGACGGGAGGACTACTGACCTCTGCTAGATCAATCAAAAAAGACAGATGGATCGGGAGAAGGTCGAGATCCCTTTTGAAAGCGTTCCCAAGACTGTTTTAATTGAAATGGTGCAGGATATTCGCGATCGTAAACCACCAGCACATTCGTCAAATTCCGTCCCGGTGGTAATAAAATCTTGCCTTGATGAGCCAAACCCACCGAAGCACCCCCATCCAAATTCATCGCTTCCACACAGCCGATCGCCCGCATAACTTTAGCTTCTGCTTCCAAAGACAAACTGTCAAGAAAAGTCACCAAAAATAACTTATCGCCCGAAGCCGGAAAGCCAATCGCCGTCCTCGAACCCACACCCAAAACGTGAGAATCCTTAAATCCTTCCGACAAAGGAGACAGCCAAACTTTCCCCCCTTTCACCAATCTCGGCCCGCAAGTTAGAGAAAACCAATGTTCGCGCCAATCCGGCTGGCCTTCAATTCTAGCCGTAATCATCGATAATTGATTACCTGCTTTTATTGCCAAAGTGGTACCGTAATTTTCCCAGCGGCTGTATTTGAGAAACTTACCCGCCGCCACCATATTTCCCAGCACAGCTTTTTGGTCGTCTTTGCCAAAAAAAGTCCCGTTAGCAACCACAGCAGCCCGGTAACGGCCAACCATATTTTCAAAAGGTTCGTCGCCGTGCGTTACTTGAGAATTATTTGCTAAATCTGCATCATTAGCTAACCCAATTGTGATATAAATTTCGGGATCTGCGAGGTCAATAGTTGTGAGATAAAAACTTGCGCCAGCTACAGTTTGGCTGCTGACTTGTACGGGTTTTGCTTGATTGGCCGAACGTCTGATAATTTGAGGGCGAGACTGTACTACAGGAGAATTTGTGGCTTTTGGTAAAGGCGTTTCCGGCAATTTGACGGTGGGATTGTTGGGCAAGTTTTGAGAATTTTTCCCTAATTTGATGGTGGGATTGTTGGGTAGAGGTACAGGAGTTTGATTGGATTGTTGTTTTGATAAAAAAGCAAGGGACTTTTGCCACAATTGACCCGCAACAGTTAAGAAATTATCTCTGTTTTGGGCGATCGCAAAATAGTCAGCCATAAGCCGCGCCAAAGCTATGCCCGTTAAAAATAAAAAAGTGCGCCGCAGCATCGGGCGACAACCTTCAGATTGTTTGCGTTTAGACATAAAAAATCTCAGCTAGAATAGAGAATGGTTTCTATGTCTTTGACTACAACGGGCGATCGCGCTAATTCTGAAAATATCCTTACCTTCGATGCACCGCAGCGCATTTAAAGAAGGACGCTCACTCGCAACGATTGAACCAGTTCGTAGTGAGGACTTTAGTCCTCTGAAAAAGAAGGACTTTAGTCCTCTGAAAAAGAAGGACTTTAGTCCTCTGAAAAAGAAGGACTGAAGTCCTCTGAAAAAGAAGGACTGAAGTCCTCTGAAAAAGAAGGACTTTAGTCCTCACTACAAACCAGTTTTTTAGCCCGTATTTCGCATTCCGGCGGCAATACCGTTAATCGTCAGTAGAGCTCCTCGCAACAATTCACCTTTGCTGTAACGCGAGTGAATTACCCCAGGAACACTGCCAGTACCGTGTTGCCGCAACCGTTTTAGCAGCGAAACTTGGAGCAAACCCAAAGGTACAATCGTCGCATTTCGCAACTGCACCGATCGCTGCAATGACGGATCTTCATCCAACAAATTTTGGTGTCCGGTAATAGTTAAAACCAAGTCCCGAATTAAGTAAAATTCGGCAGCAATTTGGTCGAATAAAGCCTTAAAACGCTCCTTGTCAGCAGGTAAAGCTAACTCCCGCACGTAGTGTTCCGCAATCTGCAAATCCACCTTAGATAAAGTCATTTCTACCTTAGAAATCACCATTCTGAAAAATGGCCATTTCAAGTAGAAATACTGCAAAAGTTTCATGTGTTCTTCCGGTTCCTCTAGCAGAAACTCTTGCAATGCTGTGCCTACGCCGTACCAAGAAGGCAGCAAAAAGCGGCTTTGAGTCCAGCTAAATACCCATGGAATTGCCCGCAAACCGCTGATGTCTTTCTTGCCGCCGCGGCGGGCTGGACGCGAACTAATTTGCAACTGGCTGATTTCTTGAATCGGGGTAACGTGATGGAAGAAATCAACTAAGTCCTGTTGTTCGTAGATTAAATTGCGGTAGTGCGATCGCGATTTCGCAGACAATTCCTCCATAATCTCATTCCAAGAGTCGATGCCGTCAAAACCAGTGTGCAGCAAACTCGCTTGAATTACCGCCGCCGATACAGTTTCCAAATTGTACAGCGCCAACTCAGGCAGAGAATATTTAGAAGCCAAAACTTCGCCTTGTTCGGTTATTTTAATTCGCCCGCTGATACTCTTTCCGGGCTGAGCTAAAATCGCTTTGTAAGCAGGCCCGCCACCGCGCCCTACTGAGCCGCCCCGGCCGTGAAAAATCCGCAACTGTACGCTGTACTTTTCCGCAATCATTTGCAAAGCTTTTTGGGCTTTGTGAATTTCCCAGTTGCTGCTGAGGAAACCCGAATCTTTATTGCTGTCGGAATAGCCCAGCATCACTTCTTGCAATTTGAGATTTTGGGCGCTTTTTTCTGCTACTTCCTGCGCGTATCCTCCTGTTAGCAAAGCTCGATAAAGCGGCAGTTCAAATATCTGCTCCATTACTTCCGGCGCTTTTTTCAAATCTTCCACTGTTTCAAACAAAGGAACTACTTGAATGCTGCTAATTCCTGTTGCCGGATCGTACAGCCCTGATTCTTTTGCTAACAGCAAAACTGCCAGCATATCGCTGACATTGTGGGTCATGCTGATCACGTAAGTTTCGCAAATTTCCGGCCCAAACTCCTGGTGCATTTGCCGCAATATGCGGAAGGTATTAATCGTCTCGCAAGTTTTGGCGGAAAACGGCAATTCTGCGGGAATTAAAGGGCGGCGAGTTTGCAGCTCAGTGGCGAGCCAAATAACTCGATCGCATTCGGACATTTGATTGTAAGGCTTGGGCAAAATTTGCAAGTATTCAGCAATTTCGCTCAAAGCGTCGGTGTGTACTGTTGACTCTTGGCGGATATCTAGGTAAGCCAAGTTAAATCCGTAAATTTCTACTTGACAGAGCAGATTTTCCAAGTCCCGACAGCTCAAATTAGTTTCGACTAAATTGCGCTCGATCAGTTGCAATTCGGTCAAAAACTCGGTTCCCGATCGATAAAGCCCGGTCATTCCGGGATGTTCTGAGAGAGCTTCGCGCTCGCGCTGCAACTCGTCTCCTTTGTACAGGCGCCAATTGCGATCGCGCGTGTTTTCCAGCCGCTGGAGCACGTAGGCCAGCTTTAAGCGATAAGGTTCTTGGCGGTAGCGAATCGCCCATTGTTCGTAAACATCGGGAAATTCCGATTTGTCGCGATCGAGAGATTCGAGCAATTCTGGCAATACGTCACTCCAGTGCAGCGACAAACTCAACAGTTCGTTGAGGCGCTTTACCGCATTGATGTATTTACACAGCACTAAATGGCGTTGATAGCAAGCAGTTTGCCAGGTAACTTTCGGAGTGACAGAAGGATTCCCGTCCCTGTCTGAACCTACCCAAGAACCAAACTTGCAAAAGTTGTAACTCGGCGGTTTCAGGTAAGGGTAGGAAGCGTGCAGAGCTTGCTTTAAGCGGTGGTAGAGTTCGGGAATCGCATCAAACAGCACTTCGTCGAAGTAGTGCAGGGTGTACTCTACTTCGTCAAGCACCGTCGGCTTAAACTGGTGCAGCTCGTCAGTACGCCACCAGAGGCGAATTTCTTCCATCAGTTGCTCTTGGAGCGTCGCAGCTTCCCAGGAAGACACCGGGTAGGGGCTTTGAGAGTCTGCTCCCAATACCTGAAATTTCTCGTCAATTTGGTCTAGCTGTTGGAGAATCTTCGCCATCCGCCGCTGCTTGGTGCGGATCGTGTGGCGGACAATTTCTGTCGGGTGAGCGGTGAATACCAAGCGGATGTCTAATTGGTCGATCAAACGCTGGATTTGCTGGCTCGGTACGTTTAAGCGCAGCAGCATCGGGAACAATTGGTGAAATGTTCCGGCGTCTTTGGCGATCGTCTCGCTGCTCTCTGCTTTGCTCGCCACCGTTGGCGCTGGGCCTGGGCCTTCCCTGTGCCGCGGGCGATCGGGCGCATCAGTGGCTTGTCCCGGCAGCTTAGAAAACATCCGCGCCCCAGCGTCGTTGCTACCAGAGTAAGCTAGCTGTTGGTCTCGCTGTTCGTAGTGCTGCTCTACAATGTTGATTAACTGAAAATACAGCGCAAAAGCCCGGGCTGCACGGATGGCGGCGTTAAGGTCGAGCTTTTCGATTAGCTGTACGACATTCGATTCGCCAAAGTGAGTGGCTTGTCCCTCGGCGGAATTAACCGATCGCATTTGGTTGAGCAAATCCACCAATTCCTGCCCGCACTCCTGTCGCAGCACCGATTCCCACAAGTCCTCTACTACTTTGAGGCGATTGCGCAGAAACAGGTCTGATTTTGAGTAAGAGGCAGAATGGGGAATAGATGCTGAATCAATAGCCTGTTCTGAAGACTGGAGGACTGAACTCATCGGGCTGTTCCTCAATAGCTGCGGGTGTCTAGAAAATTGTATGGTTTAGTTTCACCTAAAACACTTTTATTTGCAGTCAAATTTGAGACATCTTATACAATTTGCGATTTGCGCTTGCGGATGACTCATGACGATCGTGGTTTGGAGTACGGGGCCTCCGTTTCCTGGTGTTTTGAAACTAATTTTGTGATGGGAAGGTACTGATGGAGAAGCTAGAAGCAAAGACAAATTTTAGCAGCACGGATTCTACCGAATGTCAAGCTTTTCGGTCAAAAAATTTGGCTTTGAACTGGCCTTGAGATTTCTAGTCGTGCGAGTGAGGAAAGTTGAGCACCGGGAGGCGCGAACCCCGAAAGACTTCTTCGCTTTCAATGCCGATCGAACTCACAAACTCAGCAGCAGCTTTGGCAGCCAGCAAGCCGCCCAGCATGGGTAAGGCGGCCAAGCTCAATAAAATATCTGAGGGAATTGGCAATTTAGGATTGTTAGGGGTTTGAGGTTTGGGCAAGTCTTGGTTTTCCGACGGCATAGCTCCCTCCTGCGTATTCTGTTATCCCTAGTTTACAGGCTAGGGCGGGTTTTCTTGCCTCGTTGTATCCTAGATTGGAGCAAGCTCCGGTGTTCCTCTAAGAATTAGTGGCGTGTCGGTCGCACGCCAGACATAGCCGCGTGCCGAGATATCCTCAAGGACGTTACACAAATATCAGAGCATAAGAGAACACCACAGAATGATTGATCCTATAATGACCAAAATGGTTTGTGGAAATTTCCGCTAAACCCACATAGCTATTGGATCATTCTTTTTGTGGAGGTCTCTAAGAGCGATCGCCCGTACAACAGCTTTTTTCAAAACGGGCGCTCGCCCGAAATAGAAAAATTACCTCAAAACGGGCGATCGACTCAAAGGGAATTGTACCCGGTGTGCGATCGCCAAGAGTGCATCTCAACGATAATCAGATATCTGGGACAAAACTCGACTGTAGGGGCGATCGGGCACTCTTGGCGATCGACTGTTTGACTGTGCGGGCGAGCGACAGCAACCTAGAAAAGTCCGTGAAGCACAGCTATCCCGACCGGATTCTCCCACCATTGAGAAAAGTCCGATCGCCCGCACGATCGCCAAGAGTGCACGCAAACGACAATCAGAGAGCCCGCACAAAACTGGTGTTTGGCTGTGCGAGCGGGCGATCGAGCTTTTGGTACATTGTGCGCGAGGGCGACTGAAGTTTTTATCATCAAATACCCAAATGCAAAATAAAGAATTCACCTTCAATCACCTGATTAGCATAATTGAGCAGAATTTGAAGCTTTTCAAGAAGCAAGTCTCGCTCAACTTCGATAGTGTGAACTTTGGGTGGACTTGAAACAGTTCTGTCACCTTCTATAATTATCCCCCCATAAAGCTGAAATCTATCAGGAGCTTTTGAAAACAAGTGATACCATGACTCGAATACATGATAAAATATTTCACCATTTTCTTGATGAATGATTGTAATACCATAAAGCGATAATCCGTTAGTTTTCTTTTTATATGGAAGTGAAAGATGAGTACATGGTATCCACATTAAGGTATCATTCATGTACCGCATTATGTCATCGTGGATACTAACTTCAAACTCCTTTTCATAATAATTCATGCACTTTGCATAACTAACTTCTCCTTCTCTTAAGCAAAAAAATCTATGTTCTAGTGCCATATTGGAACAAGCCTCCTTATCATATTAAAATTTGACTTTATCAACGGTGCCAAACCTTACCAAAAGAGATTATACCATATCTTCCCTGACCTAAATCGACTAGATCAATATATTTGCCTCCTGATTCATACCTCGAAACATTTGGTGTGGCTCCACTTATAGGACGTCCTTGGATTCTTCTGTCATTCAGAACTACTTGTTTAAACTGTTCTGCTAGCTGAATATACTCCTCCATATTCTTTGCACCTACCTCAGCACCATGATTCTTAAAGTGTTGTTTCACAGAAATTTCTGGTGTTGCAGAACCACCTGGATGCCATGAACGAGTATTTAGATACTCATAGGCGGGATTGCTCTCTCCTAAAAATTCTTCTAAATCCTCATCGGAAACATCATCCCAAGGATTATGACCGGAATTGCTTTGGAGAACCTGAGTTATGAGATTTTCCAAATCTTTGCTATTAACCTGTACGGATATTAATCCATGCGCTGCTAATGCCAATCCTGCTTCAGCTAGCACCAGGTTTCCACTCAAACCACCACCAATACTACCACCACCCCCAAACAAGATTTCTGCTATTCCTTGCAGAATTCCAATCACATCAGCAGCACCTCTTCCGGCCTGAGCTGCTTTACTTCTTTGTAAGAGTTTTTCCAGTTTGGCTCTGGCTTCTACCCCTTTTGGGAAAAGAGGGTCAGTGAAAGGATGAAGAAAAGCTAAGTTGTTCTTGAGGTAGTAGTAAAGAAGAGCACCTACAAAATCTAGGACAGCCTTTCCACCTTGCCTTATTTTCTGCCACAGCCTATTGATAAATTTTAGCAATTTCTGCAAAGGGTTTTTGTTTGGTCTGTTGTTAGGGCTACTTGCATTAAAATAGCCATCTCCATTAATCACCTTCTCAGACTTAAGCTCTTTGTAAATATCAGTTGGCAGCCAGAAAGTCTTGTCTCCTGAAGTATTTTTAGAGGCAGCATCCTTGATAATCACAGTCGGTATCAACAAAATATCCTTACTCGGCTTAGGAGGCTTATTCAACTCCGGTGGCACCTGCCGCTTAGGAGCCTTAGTTAACCGCGGCGCCTCCCCAAATTTCGGGACATCATTCACCTGCGGTGTTGTTTTCTTCGGATCGAACCCTCCCCTCTTCGAGTCAGACTCACTCGGCAAATACTTGCCATCTTTCCAACTCCACTTCCACCAACTCTCACTCCAATCATTCCTCCCGTCATCCCAGACAGTCCCGCTACGAGTCCAACTCCAACTACTGCTACTACTGGTATAAACAGCTCTTTTAGTGGTCGATTCAGAATCTGAGCCACTGATAGTCTCAGTCCAACTGTAACCTCCCTTAAAGTAAGACTTGGTATAACTAGAAGTCCAGCTAGAATACTTGTAAACGTCACTCACTAGACCTTTACTATCGTAACTGCTGTCCCTCAACCATTTTTCGTAAGTCGAACTGCCATCCTCAGTTTTTCGACCATCTTTGTAAGTTGTGACTGTCTGTGAATTACTCGTCTTTGAGGTATCGCTACTGTTAGATGAATTGGTATTGTTGCCTTCGGTGCTGCTATTACTTTTACTAGCCGTTATTGTCGATTCGTTGATATTACTTTTAGTCGTGTAAGTATCAGCTTTGTACTCGTTGTCCCACTGCTCTTGATTTTCAGAATAGTTTTCGCTTTCGTTTTTGGAACTGGGTTTTCCGGAACTGTTGCTGCTGGAAGAGTTTGATTTGTTAATTGAATAATAGTCTCGATTGTGGTTTCTACTGTCTCCCCCGTTTTTGTAAGTGTCTGTATTATTTACACTGGTGATGGAGTAATTATTATCTCGATTGTTTCTCCAAGAGTTAGTGCCGTTGCTGCTGTTTGTTTCCTGGGATTGATTTTGGGTATATGTGTCTGTGTTGCTTTTGTTTTTTGATTTGCCGTCGTCGTAACTGGTGTTGTAGTTATTGTTGGCTTCTGAGTAAGTATCGCGGGTGCTGCTGCCGACGGTTTTGCCGTTGGTTGTGGTGTTGTCCCAGGTGTTGTTGGTGATTGAACGGTTGTCGCTGCTATTGTTTGTTTTGTATGAGTCGCTGCTAGTTTTGCTGTGAGAGTTGGATTGAGTGACTTCGGAATTATCGCCGCTGTAAGTGCTGTTGGAATTGTTGCCTTTGCTGCTCGAAGTCCAGTTAATTTTTCCTTTTCTTTGAGTTGTAGTGTTGTCGCCGGAACTTCCATTGCTGCTGGTATATTGATTGTTTGTGGTTGATTTTGAACCTGAATCTTCTTGGGTTTTGGAATTGCTCTCTCCATAGTTACCGTCATGTTTGCCATCGGATTGAGTCTGGCGGTTTAGGTAGCTGTCCTCAGCACTTTTTTGAGTTTGTGAAGGACTTGTATAGTTGCGATTTGAACTCCATTTCTCTTTGGATGAGCCTTGGCTGTTGACTGTACCTTCGTATTTGAGTCGGTTCTCGCTTGACTGGGATTTATCTGTTCTTTCTATTGAGTAGAGGGAAAGGTTTTTGTCTGTGTAGTCATTGGTGTTTGTGTTTGTATCTGTTTTTGTTTCATAGAAAGAGTTGCCGTTACTGTTGGTATTGGTACGGCTTTTGTTCCAGTTGGAGTTTGTGTGTGAGTAGCTTCGGTTGGTTTGGGTGTTGGTGCTGGTTGTACTGCCGGATTTGCTGGTATTGCTGGTAGTGTTTGGCGCTAGTTCTGTGGTAGTGGAACTGGTTCCAATGTTGTAGTCTCCGGTTGAGGTAGTGGTGGTTTTTGGTGTGTTGGTTGTGCCGTTGGTTAATGCTGCTCTTGATGAGGGTTTGGCTGTGGCTTGGCTGATGTTTTGATCGGCACTGATTAGGGGTTTTATTAATTGTTTGGTGGCTGCTAATACTGGGATTGCGGGGATTGTTTGGGCGGCTGTGGCTATGGCTAATTCTTGGTTTAAGATGCCGTATCCTGTTCTTTCATCCCATCCGGGTACGTCGATGTCTGTTGCTGTTTCTAGGAGGATGTTTTTGATTTGTTGGGGGTTGAGGGATGGGTTGGTTTCCCACATTTGGGAGATGGTTTTTGTGATGATGGCTGCTGCTATTGATGTGCCTTGTTTTGGTTCGGTTGTGGTTTCTGTTGTGCTGCCAATTGTGTCCAATGCTAGGATGTCTAAGCCTTCTCCATAGCTGGAATATGCGCTGCGGTTGTTATTTTCTGCTGCGCCGACTGTGATGATGTTGTTGAATTCTGTTGAGGCTTGCCCTAGGGCTGAAACTAGGGTTCCTTCATTGCCAGCGGCTGCTACAATCAGGATGTTGTTATCCTGGGCATATTTTAGTGCTGCTTTTTCTTCGGGTGTGAGTTGGTAGCGTGTGGTTTCTGTACCGTCGGGGTTGATACCGGTTAAGTCGAAGCTGAGGTTGATGACGGCGTTGGGTTGAGATGATTCTTTGGCGGTGTCTACAAATTCGATTAGGGATTGATGCCAGTTGCTGCTACCAGTTGCTCTTGCTAACCAAATTGTGGGAGCTTTTTTGGGGTTGTTTTGATTGTTGGGTGTGCTGATTATTTCTAATATTGTCTCGCCGTGTTGGTTTCCTTGATTTGGTTGGATTAGGGGATTGTTATCGTTGTCAATTACGTCTTTTCCTAGGATAATTTGGCTGTAGTCGATGTTGGGGTTGTCGGCGATAAACCCGGTGTCGATTATTCCGATTAATGGTTGGGTTTCTGTGTTGGTAATTGTGTATTCGTTGATGTTTGTATTGGAGTCGGTGATGATGTTTGGTGAGTTTTCTGGCTGGTTTTCGTCGGATGGTATTGCGGGAGTAATTGTGATGTTTTCGGAGTCAAAATCGGGGTTTAGATATTTGTCGATGGTTGTTGGCGGCTGATTGTCGCTGTCGGGGATGATATTTTCTGATTGCTGCGAGTGGTGGTTTTCGGTGACAGAGATTTCGGGAATAGTTTGAGTGTCGGTAACTATGTATTCTGATGCGGATGGTTGATGATTTTGGCTTGATGCTGTTTCAGCATTATCGATAAGAGTTGGGTAAGTGTTTTCAATTTCGCCGGTAAGAATGTCTGTGGATGTTGTGGATGCTGGTATTTCTGGTTTGTCTGGTTGGATAAAGACGGGTGTTTCTATTTTGTTACCTGTGATGAAGTCGATTGAGTTGATGACATTTGCTTCAGCAGGGTTTGGATCAGAATTGGGAATTTCGGAAACAGTCGGGTTTTTGGTTTCAATTACGGGAGATGTTTCGGTTTTTGTCTCAGTCGGAGTTGTCGCAGAATTGGGAATTTCGGAAACAGTCGGGTTTTTGGTTTCAACTACGGGAGATGTTT